>CAIVZW010000672.1 GCA_903910495.1 uncultured beta proteobacterium | reverse complement strand
CCTTCTGGACAGTGGATTTGAGTTCGAAGCCGAGCGTTCCTTTTTTCACGCCGCTTTCGGTGGCCTTGATCAGGTAGGGCTGGAGTGCGACCAGGTCAACGCCGCGCAGGCGGGTGCTTATGCCCGACTCCCTCGTGGCCAGTTCGGCAGTACCGGAAATCGATATTTTGCCGTCCTGGCGAACACCCTTGATAACTCCGACCAGATTGATCTGGCTCTGGCCCTTGAGATCGGGTAACTGGAGCTTGCCGATAGTGGCGTTGATCTGTTCGAGACGGATTTTGTGCACTGGCTGCCTGATCGTGGCGTCAAAGAACTCGATCGTGCCGTCGACCAGTTCGACCTTGCCAATGCTGACCGGTGGCGTGCCGCCGGCCTCTTTCTTGCTGACCTTGTCCGTTGCGTCCGGGGGCGCCGGATTTTCAAGCAAGCTCGGCAGAACGCGCATGCGCCCATCCCTGGCGCGCAACATGGCGATGTAGGCGCCTTCGATACGGATGCTTTCCACGACCACCCTGGCTGTGAGCAGATCCATGATCGAGGGGGTGATCAGGATGCGTTCGGCGCGCAACTGGTCTTCGGCCGGCCACAGATTCCGTTTGTCCGTGTTTTCGGGTGCGAGAGGAGCACGAATCCGGATGCCGATGACTTCGACTCCCGTCAGGCTGACCCGGATCTCCCTGACTTCGCCTTGCGGGCCGAGCGCCTTTTCGACCTGTCCCTTGAGTGACTGAATGGCGAACTGGAATGCCGCAAATCCGGCAATCAATATAACAATCAGAGTGCCGCCAATGATCAGTGTCCAGCGTCGGGTTCTGGTGCGCATGATCGACCTCGAAAATTGGGATAGTCGGAATATTATGCTTCTTCAGGCGAGCGTTGGTGCATTCGTTGGCGATGCTTTTCTACGAACCTGCAACAGCGCACGCAATTTTGGCAAACAAGCCAAGAATGGTCTATCATTGAGCTTGTCGGGATTGGCCAATCTCGGAGCAGGAGGAATCTGTCATGGAAGTTGGTTCAGTTAGTTCAAATAGTACCAATACCTTGGTTGCGAGTGCGCAGGCTCAGGCGCGCGTGCAGGATCAGCAGACGCAGCAATCCCAGCAGACTCAACGAAGCCAGCAGGCACAGAACAGTCAGCCTGCTGATGAACGTGAGACGGCGGCTGCCGTTCGCAACGAAGCCGAAACCAGCCGGCCTGCAGTCAATGCCAACGGGCAGACGGTGGGGACGCGGGTTAATACCACCGCCTGAGCTATCCATCGCGGTTCAGGTGATCCATGCCTGAACCCACAATGTGCCGCCAATCATGGCGGCTATTGACGCGATGACCAGCACTGCACGGATCGTCGCATAAATCCTGGGATTTTCTTGTCGGTCAGCCAGCGCAAAAACGTGCAGTGCTCCCCAGGCCACTGCCAGTCCAAGCAGCAGTGATCCCACTATGATCTGCAGTTCTGCCCAATGAAGCGTCAGCAGGCGTCCTTCGCGCCAGGGTTTGACGACGAATACGCCAAACGTCCAGAACAGGGCGCTGCTGCCTGTGGCACAAAGTAGTGCGACGATGCGGGTAATCCAGTTTTCCATGGTACTCCTTGATGCGGACAACGGCGTTCAGCTATTCATTTCGGCGGGTATGAATCGATTGCGCAACTCGTCGAGATTGAATTCGTGCAAAATCGTGGTCAGTCGCTCTTCTGCGTTTTTTCGCGCTTGTCCGGTCCGGCGGGCAATGATCAACTCGTTTTTCATCGAGTGTTCCCAGCCGACCAGTTCGGTGACCGTCAACTGATAGCCGTGCGCCTCAAGTTGCAGGCAGCGCAGGGCGTTGGTCAGCAGGCTGCCGAATTCGCGGGTGTGGACCGGATGGCGCCACAGTTCCGAAAGCGGTGTCCGTGAAAACGAGTCGTTCTTGTTCTTGCGCAACACGGCGGCAACTTCGGCCTGGCAGCAGGGGACCAGAACGATGAATTTTGCCTGCTTGTGCAGGGCAAAGCGGATGGCGTCGTCAGTCGCGGTATTGCAGGCGTGCAGCGCGGTGACGATGTCGATTTGCGCGGGCAGGGCCGGTGAGCGGATTGACTCCTCGACCGTTTGATTGAGAAAACTCATGCGCTCGAAACGCAGGCGCTGTGCCAGTTCGACCGATTTATCGACGAGTTCCGAGCGTGTTTCGATGCCGAAGATATGGCCCTCTGCCTTGGCCTTGAAAAACAGATCGTAGAGGATGAAGCCCAGATAGGATTTGCCGGCACCGTGATCGG
>CAIVZW010000671.1 GCA_903910495.1 uncultured beta proteobacterium | reverse complement strand
GCTTTGCTGGGCACTTCTCTCAGAGGTCTTTGCTGCGCTCACCCTGGTGCTGGCGCTTAAGCGCTGGCGCACGACCAGGACCAGCGCTCGCAGTCGCTGCCGCGCTCGATCAGCGCGTCCAGATGCAGGTCGAGCGGATGCTGTTCGCGCGCTTCGATAAAACGGATCGACAGGGCACGTCCCGTCAGACCGGCCGGCAAGAGGACCGAAGAGGGAAGGCCGTCATTCTCCGCCGGCAGCAGAAATGCCGGATGCCGGGAAACCCGGCTGGTCGGTTTTTCGCGCATCTCGGCAATCAGCGGTTCCGGCTCCCCGAAAAACAGGCTGGCGGCAATGCACAGCTCGCCGTCACCATCAAGGCCGCGCGTATGCAGGCGGCTGATCGTGGCCAGCGTGTAATGCTCGTTCTGAGTCAGCTTGATGGCCAGCAGTCCCCTTAGCGAGAGGCGCGTTTCGCTGCGTCCAGCGGGGCGCAGCAGATGCAGCAGCCCCGGTTCCAGCTGCCTGATCCGCCAGTTTTCGGCCTTGCTGTCGGTGTTACCCTTTTCAACGACCACTTCCGCTTCGCGCACGACATGGCCGAAGATGGCGATCTGATCCGCGTTGAGCTTGCTGCCTTGCGCTGATGAGGCCACCGGGTCGTCTTTCAGGCCTTTGCCGCCGAGCACCCGATGGATCGTTTCCAGACCGATGGCCACGAGCACGGAAGCCGCTTCTGCCGGCACCTCGGCAACCGGCTGCAGAGGAAATTTCAGGCGATCAATGAGCGAATTCAGCAGGGCCACGCAGGCGTCGGACGACAGTCCGCTGCCCAGCTTGAGACTCTCCGGGAATTCCCCGGCGGCCAGCAGTTCGAGCCGTTGCTGCATCTTGCGCAGGACTCCGTTGAGCGACAACCAGCGCCCGGCGCGCGGCGTCTGAGGCAGGTCATGCAGGGGCCTGTCCTGTGACAGATCAAGGGCGACGCAACATGACTTGGAGCGCAAATCAGGCTTGGTCCGCAGCTTGGCCAGTTCGCGCCAGCGCGCGAGCCATTGGCTGGCTGCGGCAAACTGGCCGCGCGTGAGGCTGGACGGACACGCCAGATGCAGCAGCAGGACCATGGCGTACTGACCGCTGACCGTCGATTCGCTGGTCTCGCCGAGCAGACGATCCTCAACGGGCTCCAGCGTGACGCCGAGCTGTTCGGCAGAGGCCAGTACGGCATGCAGGTGACGCCAGAATTCGCCGGCCGGTTCGGCACCGGCCAGATAGCCGTTCAATTGCTCCATGCGCAGGCAGGCCAAAATACGGTGCGCCACCCTGGCGCTGTCGGCGACAATCGAGGCATCGCCCTCAAGACAGGCACGCAGGCAATGCAGGTAGGCCACCGCAGCGGCACGCCAGAGCTTGAGCGCCGAAGCCAGCGCCGCCTGTTCTGCAGGCAGTAGTGGCAGCGGCTTGTATTCATAGCGGCGCTGGCCTTCGCCGCTGACCGCAAACAGGGTACTGCGCAACACCTCCAGCGTTTTGAAGCGCTCGCGCGGCGCCATGTCAAAGCCGTTGAGGGCCTGGATCTGCTTGACCAGCTCGGCCAGCATGGCCGGCGCGTTGGCTTGCGGTTGCCCGGCGAGCCAGCGCACCGCGCTGTCGGAATCGGAGAAGGCGGCGCTGTTATCCGCTTGCGTTTTGGGCAGAGTGAACCAGGTCATCGAAGCGTCCCCTTGAGGGTTGAAAGCGCGCACATCAGGCGGCTTGCCACAGCTCCGGAATCAGGCCCTGATGCAACACGCCCGTCAATCAGGCATTCTTGTCTTCACAAAGTTCAAGCAGGATGCCATGGGTGGATTTCGGATGCAGGAAAGCGATATCCAGCCCTTCGGCGCCCTTGCGCGGTACCTTGTCGATCAGTTGTACGCCTTTTCCGGCCAGCTCGGCCAGGTTTTCTTCAAGCCCGGTCGCGGCAATCGCCAGGTGGTGAATGCCTTCGCCTTTCTTCTCGATGAATTTTCCGATCGGGCCTTCGGGATCGGTCGATTCAAGCAATTCGATTTTGGTCTGTCCGATCTTGAAGAACGCCGTTTTGACTTTCTGTTCCTTGACTTCCTCGGTGGCATAGCACTTGAGCCCAAGCATTTGTTCCCAGAACGGGATGGCTTCTTCCAGGCTCTTGACGGCAATACCCAAGTGTTCGATGTGCGACAGATTCATTGCAGTTTTCCTTTAAATGATGATGCGACAAAGTTACGTTGATAAAAAAGAGGATTATCCAATAAAAACACGGTTAATACGTGTTTGCTCTGACCGTTACGCGGCCTGGTTCTGCCGCCGGCTGGCGCGGACGAGCATGGCGATGCCGATCAATACCATCGGCAGCGACAGCCATTGTCCCATGCTGATCACTTCCGACAGGCCGAAGATGCCATCATCCGGCGTACGGAAGAACTCGGCAATAAAGCGCAGGCTGCCATAGCCGACCAGGAAGGCACCGGAAACGGCGCCGCGCGCCCGCGTGCCGCTGGAGTAGAACCACAGAATGACGAACAGCAGCACGCCTTCCAGACCGGCCTGATAGAGCTGCGACGGATGGCGCGGCAGATTGTCGACCTGCGGGAAAATCATCGCCCAGGGCAGGGCCGGGTCGCACACACGCCCCCACAATTCGCCATTGATGAAGTTGCCGATGCGCCCGGTGGCCAGACCGAGCGGCACCAGCGGCGCGATGAAGTCGGTGATGTCGAGCCAGGTCCGTTGCGTCTTGCGCGCATACAGCGCCATCGCTACCAGCACACCGAGGAAGCCGCCGTGAAAGGACATGCCGCCCTTCCACACGGCCAGGATTTCAAGCGGATGAAAAAAGTAATAGCCCGGCTCGTAAAACAGCACCTGCCCCAGGCGGCCGCCGAGAATGACGCCGAGCACGCCGTAGAAGAGCAAATCGTCAAGTTGCGGCACTGTCCAGCCGGCCTGCGCAAGTTGCGGATGTGTCTGAAGGCGCCGTTTGCCGAGCCACCAGAACTGGAAAAAAGCCAGCAGATACATCAGGCCGTACCAGCGGATGGCCAGCGGTCCGAGCGAAATGGCGATGGGGTCGAACTGCGGATGGATCAACATGGCGGACTCAATAAAATGGGCATCCGGATTTTCCGGTGCGCTGGGCGGATCGGGTGACCAAAACTGCTCAGTCGTAATGATACCGACAAGCGATGATTACCTGCTTGCCATTGTCTATGTGATACCCCTGGTGCCGACTTGCCAATGGGAAT
>CAIVZW010000670.1 GCA_903910495.1 uncultured beta proteobacterium | reverse complement strand
TGAAGCCCGACCTACAGGAGTGGCTGACTTGTAGGTCGGGCTTCAGCCCGACGTGCGGTCGAAGCCGTTTATATCGTTGCATCATGTTGTTGTAGCGATAATCTAGAATTTGTATTATCTTGCATACTGGTATGCGTGTACGATTTCTTACATCCGATGAATACGAAACAATCTCCGCGAACGGTGCCAAAAGTCTACCTGATCGATGATGATCCGGTGGCAAGCTTTCTGCTCGTTGATCTGGCTGAATCGGTTGATCTGCCCTACGTTGTTTTCGAAAACGCCGTGAAGTTCATGGCCCAACCGGATCTCGAAAATCTCGAAGGCTGCATCATCAGCGATGTGCGCATGCCGGGTATGAGCGGTCTGGAACTTCAGGAAGCTCTGCACAAGCGGGGAGTCAACCTGCCGATCATTTTCATTTCGGCCTACGCCGATGTGCGCTCGGTGGTACAGGCCATGCGCGGAGGCGCGCTCGATTTCTTCCAGAAGCCCTTTCCGTCGCAGCAACTCATTGATCGTGTTCAGGATGGCCTGCGCATTGACCGGGAGCGGGCCGAACTGCAGGCCAGGAACCGGCTGATCGGCGAGCGCATCGCCCTGTTGACGCCACGCGAGAAGGAAGTCCTGCAGGGCATCTTTGAAGGCAAGCTGACCAAGGTGATTGCCGAGGAACTGGGGATCAGCACGCGGACGGCCGAAACCTACCGGCAACTGATCATGCAGAAGCTGCAGGCAGGCTCGATTGCCGAACTGGTTCGTATCGTCGTTGAGGCCATGTCGGGGCACCATACCGTCGCGCAATAAGAAAGCTGCCGGAATTGCAAGCCCTCATCGCCGTCTCCGCGGATTGGGGTGAGAGCCAAACCCCTGTCAAACCTGGCGTTGCGGCCAATTTTTACGTGCAGTTTCGGTTTTCAGGATCAGCCTGGCATCAACGTACCTTTGGCTTCGAGCAATTCGGCCAGTGCCCGTTCAAAATTGAATACCTGGATGGCTGACAGCATCGAATCGACCGTCTTGCCGAGGGTGGCACGCAAGAGCGGACTTTCCTCGCGGGCGAGGCTTACGGCCGTCATGTCGCCTTCTTTGAGCAGATTCTCCAGCCGTGTCAGCACCGTGCTACAGCGCACTGCGTCTGGCGGGGGAAGCGCCAAATCAGGGTCAGCGCTGTTCTGCGTCTGCTTCAGGCCGTCAATGAGCTGACGCAACAGTGGGGCCAGCGTGGCGTGGCTGCGATTGATTTCTTCGCGTGCCGCATTGTCGCGGATCAGGGTCAGCAGATCTGACGCGCCCTCGGCCGCTGAGGTTGCGCCGATCAGTCCGGCAGAACCCTTCAGGGCGTGGGCCAGTTGCTCGGTGAGGGCCAGGTCGCCAGCACCAAGGGCCGCGTCAATCTGTTCAGGATCGAACTCGTGACCGTGCAGGAAGAGGCCAATGACCCGGGCGTACTTCTCTTCGCTGCCGCGAACCCGCGCCAGTCCGTCCTCGATATCCAGGCCGGGAATGCCTGCCAGACGCTGCTTCAAGGGAATGGCGGTGCCAACTGACGGGGCCGGCTCAGCCTGAACGTCTGCTGCGGCCGCCCCTGGATTCTGCCTGCTGCTGGTGCGGGGAAGCCACTTGAGCAGCACGGAATAGAGCTTGTCCGGGTTGACCGGTTTGGCGATGAAATCATTCATGCCGGCCTCAAGGCATTGTCGCCGGTCTTCGTCGAAGGCATTGGCGGTCATGGCCAGGATGGGCATACCGGAACGACCGGGCAGCATGTGGATCGCCTGCGTGGCTTCCAGACCGTTCATTTCGGGCATCTGCACATCCATCAGAATCAGGTCGTAGATGGTTGTTCGTGCCTTGTCGACGGCCTCGCGGCCATTCCTGGCCGAGTCCACCTGCAGGCCGACCCCGTGCAGCAGCAACTGGGCAACTTCCAGATTGACTTCGACGTCGTCGGCGAGCAGGATTCGCGATCCGCTGTAGTGCCGCCGCAACTCGTCTTCAAGGTTGCCCGTTTCATCAGTCAGCAGATTGGGCATGAGACCAAGGCCGCGCTTCAGGCGAGCGGTAAACCAGAAGGTACTGCCGCGCTGGCGTTCGCTTTGCGCTCCGGCCTCGCCGCCCATCAACAAGGCCAGTTTGCGGGTAATGTCCAGGCCGAGGCCGGTACCGCCGTATTTGCGGGTGGTTGAGGAGTCGGCCTGTTCGAAGGCATGAAAAAGTCCGGGCAGTTTGTCCGTGGCGATACCGATGCCAGTGTCTTCGACCTCGAAGCGCAGCAGAAGCCCTTGCTCATCTTCTTCAAGCAGACTGGCGCGCAGCGTAATTTCACCGAGCTGGGTGAACTTGACCGCGTTGCTTGCGTAATTGAGCAGGGCCTGGCGTAAGCGGGTCGGGTCACCGCGCAGCCAGAGCGGGGCGTTGCCCAGATCAATCAGAACCGGCAAACGCTTCTCGCGTGCCTGGTCGGTAATCATAGCGCGCACATTGTCGAGAATGGAGCCCAGCGTGAAATCGGTATCCTCCAGCTCCATTTTTCCGGCCTCTATTTTTGAAAGATCGAGAATGTTGTTGATCAGCGAGAGCAGATGAACTGCCGCACTGTCGATCTTTTCGAGCCGGTCGAGCTGCTTGGGCGTTGCTTCGCTGTTGCGCAGCAAGTGCGTCAGGCCGACGATGGCGTTCATTGGCGTGCGGATCTCGTGGCTCATGTTGGTCAGGAAAGCACTCTTGGCCACGTTGGCGGTTTCTGCCTGAACGCGGGATTCAGCCAGTTGGGCCGTGCGCTGTTCGACTACTTCCTCCAGGTGATCGTGGTAATTGTCGAGTTCTTCTACTATGCGCTTTTTCTCGGTAATGTCTTCCTTGACCGCCACGTAGTGGGTAATTTCACCGTCGGCCTGCCGGATGGGGGCGACAACAGCGAACTCGACGAACAGGCTGCCATCCTTGCGCCGGTTGTGGAACTCGCCTTTCCAGACTTGACCCCGGGTGAGGGCATCCCACATCGCTTTGTAGTTTTCCGCTGGCGTCCTGCCCGATTTGAGAATGCGTGGATTCTGGCCGATCGCCTCTTGCCGGCTGTAGCCCGTATTTATTGTAAACGACTCATTGACGTACTCGATGCAGCCGCTCGTATCGGTAATGACAATCGACTCGGGGCTTTGTCTGACCGCCTCCGAAAGCATGCGCAGGGTTCGTTCGCTTATCTTGCGCTGGGTAATGTCGGTCAGTGTCATGCGCATCATGGAGGCCTCGTCATTGGCTGCCAGAAACGAACTTTCGGCCGTGACGTGAAGGCTTGTCCCGTCGGCGCGACGGAGCGAAAACTCGTTGCTGTACCGATCGCTGTTGAGCGTGGAAAGTTGCAGAAAGCTGTTCCAGCGCTCCAGATCGTCGGCGCCGACAAAGGTCGAAAAATTGCTTCCGGTAATTCTGTCACGGTGATAACCGAGCAGCGTGGCGCCCGTGTTGTTGACGCTCAGGATATCGCCTTCGAGCGAGAGCGTGAGATAGGCGATCGGAGCGAACTCGTAGAGACTGACGTAGCGGCTGCGCGATTCCTCAAGCGCCGTCTTGACCTGCAACAGGTTCTCGTTGTAGGCCACGAGTTCGGCCTGGTTTTTCTTCAGCTGGGCGTTGGCTATCCTTAACGCCAGTTCGCTATGCTTGCGTTGCGTGATGTCCTGCGCCGTTCCGACCAGGTAGTCGAGACGGCCATCGGGCTTGCGCACACATCTCACCTCGATCGTGATGAAAATGATCGTGCCGTCCTTGCGTATGAGCCGCTGCTCGAAGGCGACGGTATCGGCTGCCCCGTTATAGATTTTCTGAACTTCGGCCAGAGCCGGTCCAAGGTCGTCGGGATGCGTGATTTCCCGCCAGGTCTTGTCAATCAGTTCCTCGCGCGCATAACCGGTAAGTACGCAGGCTTGATCGTTGAATCTGATGAAGCGCCGGGTTTCCGGCGAGATGATGGCCATGCCGACGAAAGGCAGGTTGAAGAAAGAATGCAGCAGCTGATCGGCCCTGGCCTGTTCCGCCAGCAGGGATAGCTGCTGGTTTTTTTCGCGCTGGCGCCAGAGCGCGAGCAGCGCCAGCATGACGACCAGAACGGCAGCCAGCGCGATGCTGCCGATCCACAATACCGTTCGCCACATCGGCGCCAGTACCTCACTGCGATCGATCTTGGACAGCAGATGCCAGCTTGTTCCGGTGACCTGTCGATAGGTCGCAAGTACCTGGACATCGCGATAATCGAGGCCCGCCGTGACGCCGGGGACATCCTCGAGTACGGCCCGGACGGCGGGGAGGTCGGTTCTGCTGAGCGGAACACGCAGCTTGAGAGATTTATCGATGCGCTGACGCAGTGTGCTGAAGTAAACCACCTGGTCGCCATCACGCTGTACCAGCAAAGTCTCGAGGCTAGGACTGGAGGTCGACCGTCGCTCCAGATAGGAGAATACATGCTGTTCAAGGTCGACGCAGGTCACGACAAAACCGGTCACGGTGGATTCTTCATTTTCCGACCCTAGCATAGGGGCGACAAAGTACATGACCGGTTTGCCATCGCTGGCGATGGACAGCTCGCTGTGCTGTATCCCGGTACGTCCTGCGGACCTGGCGATGGTCGCAGACCTGGCGAGCAGCGCTTTTATTTCATCGGTTACGCGTAGCGAGTCGCCTGCGTTGATGATGATTTCGCCCGTCGTGGTGATTGCCGAGACAGACTTGTAGTCGTAGACCCTGCGCATGGCGTTCAGGTCATTGGCAACGGTTTCCTGCCACTTCTGGCGCGCCCTGCCTGTTTGTGACTTCACTGTGCTATCCATGAAGTTGACTCTGCTCAGGGTGGCCTCAATATCAGCTTCGCGCTCCTGCAGCCAGTTCTCGATCTGCTCGGCATTCAGCCGGGCAATGGTGGCCAGATTGCTGTAGGCTTCCAGTTCGATCTGCGGTGTACGCAGGCTGATGTAGAGAACGCCGAGCAGCGGCACCAGCAGCGGGAGAACGACGAAGATCAGTGCCGGATAACGGGTTTTGTGGCGAGCGCCAGACTGTTCCGGCGAGGCGGATTGATTGCCGGAAGGACTGAAAACCCGGGTCAGTGCGGCGAACAATCGTTTCAGGGCCGGATGGGCGAGCATGGCACGTGGTCTTGGGTAAGGGCGCAGAGTAAGAATTTCATTCTGGATAGAGTGCCGGATGATCCCGGTGGTTCAGCTTTCAATTCCGTAGTGCAGGGCAATCGCTTCAAATTCTTCGCAGCCGTCGAGAAAGATATCGGTAATGTCCGGATCGAACTGGCGGCCGCGTTCCTCAGCGATTATTTTCCGCACCGTGGCAAAAGGCAGGGCTTGCTTGTAGACCCGTCGGGAGATAAGCGCGTCAAACACGTCGGCTACGGCCATCAGGCGGGCAGAGAGCGGAATGCTGTCGCCGGACAGTCCGTCAGGGTAACCGCTGCCATCCCAGCGTTCGTGATGCCAGCGCACGATCTCTTTGGCCTGGGTGAGAAACTCGACCGAGGCGTCAATGTCGCGCTCGGCCAGGGTGATGGCTTCGCTGCCGAGCAGGGTATGGGTTTTCATGACCGTCCATTCGTCCGCAGTGAGCTTGCCCGGTTTGAGCAGGATATGGTCGGGAATGCCGACCTTGCCGATGTCGTGCAGAGGGGCGGAGCGGGCCAGCGTTTCGATGTATTTGTTGGTCAGTGTCGCCGTAAAACGCGGGTGGCTCGCCAGGCGCGTGGCGAGCAGGCGAATATAGCTCTGCGTTCGCTGGATGTGGTTGCCGGTCTCGTTGTCGCGCGTTTCGGCGAGGTGCGCCAGGGCACGGATGCTGACCGCCTGAATCTGCTCGTTTTCGCGCAGGCGACGTTCCACCTCGGCTTCCAGCGCGTGGTTCTGGTCCTGCAGCCAGCAGCGTGCGTGGCGGACCAGCAACTGGTTGCGCACGCGGGCGAGGACGATGGCGGGCTTGATCGGCTTGACGATGTAGTCGGCAATGCCGGCGTTGAATGCCCATGCCTCATTATCACCGGCGTCCATTGCCGTCAGGAAGATGACCGGAATGTCGCGGGTGGACTGCTTGCTGCGCAACTGCCGCAATACCTCATGCCCATCCATGATCGGCATCATGATGTCGAGCAGGATCAGCGAGGGTTTGGGCTGCTGCGCGGCCAGCTTCAAGGCGACGTGTCCGGCATTGGCCACCTTGACCCGATAGCCGGCGGCCTGCAGCATTTCGCCCAGTTGGCTGAGGTTCTCCGGCGCGTCGTCGACGATCAGGATGACTTCATCATCGGTACTGCGACGGCGCAGGGGTAATGACAGGGGTTCCGTCCTGGCCGGCAATACAAGCGTTCCAGGGTCCGCAAGGACCGCCGGATGGCGCTTTTCGCTAACCGAGTCGATAATAGTCTGTGCCATTACTCATCGCTCCTGAGCATTCATGAGAGCCGGAAGAAGGTCATGGTTTGCTGGAGCTCGTTAGCCTGGGCGCCGAGTTCTTCGGCGGTGGCGGCGAGTTCCTCGGAGGCGGAGGCATTCTGCTGGGTGGTCTGGTTGA
>CAIVZW010000669.1 GCA_903910495.1 uncultured beta proteobacterium | reverse complement strand
TTGCGCTGGTGAGTCGCGGTGTAGATCCCGCTGGCCACCAGGATAGCGATCCCGGCCAGCGACCAGTTGTCCGGGAAATCCCCGAATGCCACATAGCCAAGGGCCGTAACCCAGATCAGTTGTGAGTAGCTGAACGGCGCGAGCCGTGATGCCGGGGCATGTTCGAAAGCCTTGATCAGGATCAGATGGCCCAGTCCGCCCAGCATGCCGAGAATGACCAGCAAGGCGGCGTGCAGGGCATTTTGCGGCGCTACCCAAGAATAGGGCAGGATGGCCGAAAGCAGCAGGCTGCCGATCAGTCCGGAATAAAATATCGAGGTATAAGGGCTCTCCAGCCCGGCCAGACGGCGCGTGAGAATCTGGTACGCGGCGAAGGCCAGCGCATTTCCCATCGGCAGCAACACCGCCCAGGTGAAAACGCTGCTGCCCGGACGGATGATGGCAAGAACGCCGATGAATCCGCAGAGGACGGCAATCCAGCGTGCCAGTTCGATTTTCTCCTTGAGGAACAGTACCGACATCACGGTGACCAGCAGCGGTGCCAGATAGGCGATAGCCGTGGATTCGGCGAGCGGCAGGAATTTCAAGGCGCTGACGAAAAGAACCGAGGCAACGGCCAGCAACAGGCCGCGCAAGACCTGTGTGCCGGGCCGGGTGGTGCGTACCAGCGCAAGACCATAACGCGGACCGAGCACGACAACAACCAGCAGCAGGTGAAACATGTAGCGCGCCCAGACGACGACAGTGATCGGATAGAAACGGGTCAGGTATTTGGAGAGGAAATCAATGAGGGAGAAAATCACGACGGCCGCCATGACCATCATGATGCCGCGAAAAACCTGCGGATTTACCGTTCGCGGCTCACTCATCGCGGCGACAGGACGAGGCCAGAAGTCGAAGTGCAGTTACCGTGCAAGTATCGCCTGTTTTCGTCGTTCTCCGGCCTGACAGGGGCTGCCGGCCGTTTGGTACTGCAAGTATCATCTCTATCTCCGTAGCCGACAGTTTAACGCAGAACAGGCACGTCGGGCGCCGGAAAAAGGCCAGAACACGCTCTCGCAGACGTTCATGAGCGGCGTGCGAGGGTCAGGAATGGGGCTGTGGCGCAGTCCATAGAATCTGTCTGGCTTGCCATCTGACGATCCTCCGGGGCCGCTTGTCGGCCATTTTCCGGATCATTATTGCCGGCACCTTTCCGTGCGATGATGACGACTCCGCCAGCAGGCGGGTATGATGATCTCTTCTTCTGTGAGTCAATCTGGTCATGCGCGTCGTTTTTCACGAAGCATTGCACGGCTTCTCGTATTCCGATGACAAGCACGACAATGCGGCCGAACCGGGTCGGCTTGTCGGCATGATGGAGGCACTGCGCGACGAGGGGCGCTACGGCGTCGAGGTGCCAGCTCCAGCCACGCGCGATGACCTGCTGCGCGGGCACAGCGAAGCCTACGTGGCTGACATCGAATGCAGACCAGCGCTTTTCGCGCAGGCCTCGCTGGCCGCCGGAGCCGCCATCCTGGCCGCTGATCTGGCCATGCGCGGCGAACCGGCG
>CAIVZW010000668.1 GCA_903910495.1 uncultured beta proteobacterium | reverse complement strand
ATTCGCGCGGCCATAGCGCGGGGAGAATGGAGAAAACCGACATCCGGTCTGGCTCCGGGGTTTACCCAGGCCAACGTGGTCATCCTGCCCAGCAAGTACGCCTTCGATTTTCTCCTGTTCTGCGGGCGCAACGAGAAGCCCTGCCCCGTCATTGACGTCTGCGAGTGCGGCGTCACGGCACCGCCAACTGCCGGCCCCGATGCCGACATGCGTATCCACGTTCCGCGTTACCGCATCTACCGCCACGGAGTTCTCGAACAGGAAACCGAGCATATCCGCGATCACTTCACCGACGACATGGTCACCTTTCTGCTCGGTTGCAGCTTCACCTTCGAGCAGGATCTGCTCGACAACGGCATCCCGGTCCGGCACATCGAACTGGATCGCAATGTGCCGATGTACATTACCAACCGTGAATGCCGCCCGGCCGGGATTTTTTCCGGACCGATGGTGGTCAGCATGCGCCCCATGCCGGCAGCGTTAGTGGAGAAGGCTTCGGCGATCACCGCCAAATACCGCCGTGCGCACGGCGCCCCGGTACATGCGGGCGACCCCGGCGTGCTCGGAATCGGCGATCTGCAAAAGCCCGATTTCGGCGATCCGCCGGAAATGCGTGCGGGCGAGATTCCGGTCTTCTGGGCCTGCGGGGTAACACCCCAGATGGCGCTCAAGCGCGCCAAGCCGGATCTGGTCATCACCCACGCACCGGGTTACATGTTCATCACCGACATCCGCGACAAGGATCTGGCGCAATCGTGAGCGGGCTTCGACGGGCAGAGGCCATACGGCGCATTGAACTTCTGGCGCGCAGGGATCCGGGCCAGCGCGGCTTTGCCGCCTTCGCCGAGACGGATCATCTGCATTCTGCAGCAGCCGGACTGATCTCGGGAGAGCGTGTAATTCTGGTCACCGGTTTCTGCATCCGTGCGGCAATGGTCGGCGAAAACGACGGTCTCTCGGGAACCCTTGCTCTTGCCGACGCCCTGCGCCAGCTTGGAAAAAATGTCATGCTGGTGAGCGACAAGTTCAGCTCCGGGCTTCTGGCCGCCGGGTCGGAAGTCTTCGGCGCACCTTTCCCGATGCTGACTCTGAGCCTTGCCCAGCACCAGGCCGATCAGGAAATTCAGGCCCTCCTGAGTTCATTCCTGCCGACCCAGGTGGTGGCGATAGAGCGTCCGGGAAGGGCCATTGACGGGCATTGCTACTCGATGCGCGGTGAAACGCTCGACGATCTCATTCCCGCTGCTGATCATCTGCTGCAGCCCCTTTCCCCGCGCAGCTTCCAAACCATCGCCATCGGCGATGGCGGCAACGAACTGGGGCTGGGTAGTCTGCGCGACACCCTGAAAGGCCACGTTACTCACGGCGACCTTATTTTCTGCGCGACGCCAGCGGACTACGTGATCCCGGCAGGCATCTCCAACTGGGGAGCTTACGCACTCGTCGCCGCACTATCGCTGCTGGCCGGCCGTCTGCTGAGCCGGCCACCGGAGCACGAACGCCGCGTGTTGGAAGCACTGCTCGCCGCCGGTGCCGTCGATGGCTGCACCAGGAAACAGGAACTTTCGGTCGACGGAATCCACTGGGAAGACTACGCCAGCACCCTCACCGACATCGACAAGGAAGTCCGCGCAGCCCTGGAAACGACGCTCGACGTGCTGCAGACCCAGCCCTGACGTTCTGGAGTCCGCCAGCGGGCCGCCTGCGTCAGGCAGTCGATCTGCCCGATCTGTTCTCCGGATTGTTCCAGCGGATCAGGGCCTTAACACTGATGATTCCGCCTTCCGAACTCATTGTTCTCGAGCACCGGCCGAGTAAACCAACTGCACCCAGAATTGCCCACCGGCTTCACTGGAGAAGTTGCGCTTGTCGCGATAAAGTCATTCGAAAAACAGATCGGGGATGAGCGGTCGATACCTCATTGGGGGCGCACAAGACCTCATTACATGACTCTGGAACAGGCTGAAATCATGCGTTGTAGCGCAGATTCAAGCGTTGTTCCCGGGCAGCCAAAATTCAAGCGCACCCATCCCGGAAAACCAAAATCACTGCCATTTGAAAGCCCGACGCCGGCCGCTTCAAAGAAAGCCACCGGATTGTCCACGCCCAGACCGCGCGCATCAATCCACGCCAGGTAAGTGGCTTCAACATGCGTCATGCGCAAACCGGGCATGGCGGCAACAGCGGCTTCGACACAATCACGGTTGCCACGCAGCACCTCAAGCAGCGCCATGCGCCAGTCTGCGCAATCACGATAGGCCGCCTCCGCCGCCGTCAGGCCAAGAACATTCACATCCGGCACAATGCCGCGCATCACTCCGCAAAAGCGATGCCGAAGCGCCGCATCGGAAATCACCGCGAAGGCGCAGCCAAGACCGGGAATATTGTAGGTCTTTGACGGTGCCATCAGCGTGATGCAGCGACTGGCCATGTCGCTATCGATGCTGGCCAGAGGGATGTGCTGGCGACCGGCATCGAGCAGCAGATCGCAATGAATCTCATCGGAGCAGACGAGCAGATCGTTTTGTTTGCAGAAGATCGCCAGTTCGGCCAGTTCATCGGCAGTCCATGCACGACCGACCGGGTTATGCGGATGGCAAAGCAGGAGCAGGCGGGTCTCCGCTGTCAGCGCGGTCTCCATCGCGGCAAAATCCCACCTCCAGACGTTTTCCGCCAGGCGCAGCGGCACCGCCGCCAGTTTTTTTCCGGAGAGGCCAGGAGCCGAGAGGAAAGGAGGATAGACCGGCGTTGCCGTCATCACATCGCCCGCCACCGCCCGGCAGGCCAAGTTGATCCCGGTCACCAGCCCCGGCAGCCAGACCAGCCACTCCGGCTCGACAGGCCAGGCGTATTCACGCTGCAAATGGCCCAGCACGCTGTCGACCAGCCCCGGCCACGGTACCGGATAGCCGAGACAGCCCTGCGCGAT
>CAIVZW010000667.1 GCA_903910495.1 uncultured beta proteobacterium | reverse complement strand
TGCCCATGAGCGCTTTCGCCATCGGCCAGGGCAATGACCGGGGCGGATGCAGCAGACATGAGCGCCCGGGGGTCGAGATGCACCAGCGACAGGGCATGCCTGATCTGCGCGGAATCGACCTGAGTGCAGCACAAGTCAGCCAGTTGAGCGCACTGCGCGACGAGCAACGAAAACTTTTCGCTGACAAGGGCCAGGCCATGCGTGATCAGCACGATGCGATGCACAAGCTGGTCATGTCGGAGGCCTACACGCCCGCTGCCGCTGCAGAAATCATCGCCAGAATAGGCGCCGCGCAGAGCGAAATGGCAAAACTCCACGCCGAGCAGGGCAACAAGCTCTACAAGATACTCACACTGGAGCAGCGCACCAGGCTGCAACAGAACGAGCTGATGGGCCGCGGGCCGATGGGTCATGGACACAAACGCTGATAGCAAAGTGTCTCCACTACAGGGCCGATCAAAGGGATGTGTAAGGCGGTCGGCCCCATGTATTCCAAGGAATAATCGTGAAACGTATTGCTCT
Organism: uncultured beta proteobacterium; assembly: GCA_903910495.1. Next base: position 11,527 of record CAIVZW010000667.1, on the reverse strand, counting down.
GCCGCTCTCTCTTCTCATCGTTGTGCTTTGGGCGGCATTGCAGCCCATGGAAATCCTGAGCTTCTCCGCTCCCTTTCTGACCATGCGCAAGGCGCTGACCTTGCTGACCGGTGCGCTGGCCATCGGATGGATGGGCTTTTGCATGGTGCTGGCGCTTCGCCCGGTGTGGCTGGAACGCTGGCTGGGTGGCCTGGACAAGTTGTTCAGGATCCATAAGTGGGCAGGAATCGGCGCGGTAGTGCTGGTAATTACGCACTGGCTGCTGATTCTCTCGCCACGTACCCTGATGGCCTGGGGCTGGGTAGAGAAAGTCGTGCGCAACCACCGCCCGCATGGCCCGGGGGGTGAATCGCTGGTCGGACTGGCGAAGGAAATGGGCGAGTGGTCGGCCTGGATCATGATCATTCTGGGCATTGTCGCCCTCCTGCGTTCTGTACCGTACGGCTGGTTCCGCAAGCTGCACAAAGGCTTCCCGATTGCCTTCCTGATCGGTGCATTTCATAGTGTCATCATGCTGCGCGATGGAATGGCGACCACCCCATTCGGGTTGATGGTCATCGCCATTGCCTTGGCCGGCAGCGTGATCGCCGTCCAGTCTTTGGCCGGAATGGTCGGGCGTAGCCGCAGGCATGCCGGCCGGGTTTCTGGCGTCACGGTGACCGCGGCGGGCGTGCTTGATCTGCACGTCAGCCCGGGCTCCGACTGGCCTGGACACCAGGCAGGACAATTCGCCTTATTGACGCTTGACCGCCAGGAGGGGCCGCATCCGTTCACCATCGCGTCGGACTGGAAACCCGGCGCCCCCTTGCGTTTCGCCATCAAGCCGCTGGGCGACTACACGCGCACTCTGGCCCGACGCGTAAAGGTCGGTGATGCGCTTACGGTCGAAGGCCCTTATGGCCGCTTCGACTTTGGCGACGTTGCCGAAGAACAGGTATGGGTCGCCGGTGGTATCGGCGTCGCCCCCTTTCTGGCGCGGCTGGAATGGCTTGCAGCCGCTGGTGGCGCACAGGGGGAAGTGCATTTCTTCTACAGCGTGAAGCGTGTTGCAGATGCCAGCTTCCCCGTGGGACTGCAAGACCTCTGCCGGCGTGCCGGCGTTGAACTGCACCTGCGGATAGACGACACGGATGGACAAATCGATTCCGGCGAAATTGGAAAGTTCGTGCGCAAGGCGCGTGGCGTCTGGTTCTGCGGGCCGCCCGGATGGGCCAGGATGCTGCAGAGGACCTTGCAGCAGGACCACGGGCTATTGCCCGGCCGATTCCATCGCGAAATCTTCGAGTTTCGCTGATCGACTTTTTATCGCGCCGGATCAATGGTTCTCTGGCGCCGGCCGTTACAAAATCACTAAAGGAATTCAGGGAGAGGCGAGAGGAGCGCTTGTTATAATCGTTCTTTCTCACGAATACACGGATACACGGTTCCCCATGCGCAAGTTTCAATCGCTATTCCTTGCTTTGCTTCTTCTCCCGCTGCTGGCCCTGGCCCAGCAGATGCCCACCCCGCCGGCACTGGCCGCCAAGTCCTGGATGCTGATCGAATCCGCTTCCGGGCAGGAACTCGCATCGCAGGCCCCTGACGAGCGGCTTGAGCCGGCTTCGCTGACCAAGCTGATGACGGCCTATCTCACTTTTTCGGCGCTCAGGCAAGGCACGATCAAGATCGACCAGTTGGTGCCCGTTTCGGAGAAAGCCTGGAAAACGCAGGGCTCGCGCATGTTCATCCAGGTCAATACCCAGGTCAGGGTCGAAGACCTGATCAAGGGCATGATCGTGCAGTCGGGTAACGATGCCTGCGTCGCGCTGTCCGAAGCCATCGCCGGCAGCGAGGAAAATTTCGCGCAGATGATGGGGCGCGAGGCGCAGCGCCTCGGCATGACGGCGACCAGTTTCCGCAACTCGACCGGCATGCCCGATGCGCAGCACTACACCACGGCGCGTGATCTGGCCCGGCTGACCGGTGCCCTGATTCGCGATTTCCCCGAGGAGTATACGAAGTACTATTCGCTCAGGGAATTCCGCTACAACAATATCACCCAGCCCAATCGCAACCGCCTGCTGTGGCTTGACCCGACGGTCGATGGAGTGAAGACGGGGCATACCGATGGCGCCGGCTACTGCCTGATCTCCTCGGCCAGACGCGGGCCGCGCCGTTTGCTGTCGATTGTCCTGGGGGCCGCTTCCGATAGCGTGCGTGCGCAGGAGTCGCTGAAGCTGCTCAATTTCGGCTTCCAGTTCTACGATGCCGTGCAGCTCTACGCGAAAAATCAGACCGTTTCCAGCCTGAAGGTCTGGAAGGGCTCGGAGAGCCTGGTCAAAGCCGGCTTCAGCAATGACTTCATCCTCGCCGTGCCCAAGGGCTATGCGCCGCGACTGAAAGTTGAAATGCTCTCGCAGCAGCCGCTGGTCGCTCCGGTGACGCCGGGGCAGGTGGTGGCCACGATGAAAGTCAGCATCGACGGCAAGCCGTTTGGCGATTACCCCGTGCTTGCCATTGAAGGCGTCCCGGTGGCCGGCATCTTCGGTCGAATGATCGATTCGGTTCGTCTCTGGTTCAACTGACGGGACGTGTCGTGACCGCTTATCTCAACGGCCAGTTTCTGCCGCTCTCCGAAGCCCGGATTTCACCGCTTGATCGCGGATTTCTGTTCGCCGACGGCGCTTACGAAATCCTCCCGGTCTATTCGCGCTACCCGTTCCGCATCGATGAGCACCTGCGCCGCCTGCAGGCCTCGCTCGACGGCATCCGCTTGGCTAACCCGCACTCGCTCGAGCAATGGCGGGCGATCATCCTGCGCATCATTGCGGCGGCGGAATTCGAGGACCAGACGCTGTACATCCAGGTCACCCGCGGTGCCGACATCAAGCGCGACGCGCCTTTCCCGAGCGGTGTTGCGCCGACGGTATTCTTGTTCACGGCGCCCCTGGTCAGCCCCACGGCGGAGCAGCGCGCGAGTGGTATTTCCGCCATTACGGCAAAAGACATCCGCTGGGGACGATGTGACCTCAAGACCATCTCCCTGCTGGCCAACGTGCTGACACGCCAACTCGCCGTCGACGCCGGCTGCACTGAAACCATCATGCTGCGCGACGGTTTCCTGACCGAAGGTTCGGCGTCGAACATTTTTGTCGTCAGCGATGGCTGCATCCTGGCGCCGCCGAAGGATCAGCGCATGCTGCCCGGCATCACCTACGACGTGGTTCTCGAACTCGCGGCAAAAAATGGCGCCGCGCATGCCGTGCGCCCGGTTTCCGAAGCCGAGCTGCACTCGGCCGACGAACTGTGGATGACCTCGTCGAACAAGGAAGTGCTGGCCATCACGACCCTGGACGGCCAGCCGGTCGGCCACGGCACGCTGGCCGGCAAGCCCGGCCCGGTAACGCGGCAGATGCATGCCTGGTACTGCGCTTTCCGGGACGAGGTGATGCGGCATGCCGAACCCTGAGATGCCACAGCAGGAAACCCTGCTCGAATTCCCCTGCGCTTTTCCGCTCAAGATCATGGGCCGTGCGGAGGGTTCGCTGGCGCAGGCCGTGCTCGATATCGTGCTCAGTCACGCCCCGGATTATGATGGCGCTGCGATGGAAATGCGTTCCTCGAGCGGCGGCAACTACCTCAGCCTGACCTGCACCATCAACGCCACGTCAAAACCCCAACTTGATGCCCTCTATCGCGAACTCTCCGCTCACCCACTGGTCAAGGTGGTGTTGTAGTGAGGAAAACTGCGTGAACAGTGAGGGGCCTGGCCTGGTCATCCGCCATCGCGGACTGGCCGACTACGAACCGACGTGGCAGGCCATGGTCAGCTTCAGCGCCACCCGTACTGAACAAACGCCGGACGAACTCTGGATTTGCCAGCACCCGCCGGTGTTTACGCTCGGGCAGGCGGGAAAGCCCGAGCACCTGCTTGCCGACATTGGCGTCCCGCTGGTCAGGATCGATCGCGGCGGGCAGATCACCTACCACGGCCCCGGCCAAGTGGTTATCTACCTGATGCTCGATCTGGCGCGACGCGGACTCAAGGTGCGCGAGCTTGTCACGCGCATCGAGCAGGCCATCATCGACCTGCTGGCGGAGCACGGCGTTACCGCGACCAGACTGCAGGGTGCGCCCGGTGTGTATGTCGATCAGGGCGGGGCGCTGGCCAAGATCGGCGCCCTCGGCCTGCGCGTACGGAAAAACTGCTGCTATCATGGGCTCAGCCTCAATGTGGACATGAACCTTTCCCCGTTTGCCGCGATCAATCCCTGCGGCTATCCCGGCATGGCCGTTACGCAGACCCGCGACCTGGGAATGCCACTGAGCCCGACGCAGGTTGCGCAAGCTCTGGTCAGCCACCTCACCCGACAACTGGAGCGCGCATGAGCGAGCAGAATGACAAGCCGGCAGTCAAAGTCGCTGGAGCCAAGCAGAGGGGCGAGCTGAAAACAGCGCGTATTCCGATCAAGGTCGTTGCCGCCGTCGAGCCGCTGCGCAAGCCGGCGTGGATTCGCGTCAAGGCCGGCAATGATGCCGGCCGCTTCGGCGAAATCAAGAAGATGCTGCGCGAGCAGAAACTGCACACCGTTTGCGAGGAAGCCGCCTGCCCGAACATCGGCGAATGCTTCGGGCGCGGCACCGCCACCTTCATGATCCTCGGCGACATCTGCACGCGCCGCTGTCCCTTCTGCGACGTCGGTCACGGCAAGCCGTTGCCGCCCGACCCGGACGAGCCGTCCAGCCTGGCCGACAGCGTGGCCCGCCTGAAACTGCGTTACGTGGTGATCACCAGCGTCGACCGCGACGACTTGCGCGACGGCGGTGCGCAGCATTTCGTCGAGGTCATCGCCGCGGTACGCGACAGATCACCGTCTACCCTCATCGAAACGCTGGTGCCCGATTTCCGGGGGCGCATGGAGATTGCCATCGAGGTACTCGGCCAGTCGCTGCCCGACGTGCTCAATCACAACCTGGAAACGGTGCCACGCCTTTACCGGCAGGCGCGCCCCGGCGCCGACTATGCGCATTCGCTGGCTTTCATGCAGCAGTTCAAGACCCGTTACCCGCAGGTGCCGACCAAGTCCGGCCTGATGGTCGGCCTCGGCGAAAGCGACGAGGAAATCCTCGACGTGCTGCGCGACCTGCGCGCCAACGGCGTCGAAATGCTGACCATCGGCCAGTACCTCGCACCCTCGCCACACCACCTTCCGGTTTCACGCTACGTGCATCCGGACACTTTCGCGCTCTACGCGCGCGAGGCCAGGGCCATGGGTTTCACCGGCGCGGCCTGCGGCCCGATGGTGCGCTCCTCGTACTGGGCCGACAAGCAGGCGCACAACGCCGGGGTGTAAGCGAATTCCCGAAAAATATCGGTTTGGAAAGAAACTCAAGGCATTTTTTCTGTTTGACATAGGGCGATGCTCAAGCACGAACCCCCGATGATGAGCATCCCGGACGTCGTGAGCAGGTCTGGCAATTGATCGAAGACGATCCAAGCAAATAGCATGGCCCAGACCAGTTGACTGTATAGAAGCGGCAAGATTGTCGAAGCCGGTGTGGAGCGTAAGGCATGGATGAGCAGGAACTGTCCGATCCCGGCAGTAAGGCCGAGCGAGAAATCCTAAGCCATTTTTCTTTCAAGTCCCGGTTTAAACTGATCAGCGATAGCGATTGATCATGTCGCGGGTTTCCAGCGCGACCTTGCGCGCTGCCTCGGCGTAGTCCTCGCCCTTGCCGGCGTAGAGGATGGCGCGTGAAGAATTGATGATCAGGCCTGTGCCGTTGGCCGTGCGGCCGGCTTTTAATGTGGCTTCCACGTCGCCGCCCTGGGCGCCGATGCCGGGAACGAGCAGCGGCATGTCGCCGACGATCTCGCGCACGCGGGCGATTTCGCCGGGGAAGGTGGCGCCGACGACGAGTGCGCACTGGCCGGTCGTGTTCCATTCGCTGGCGATGATCTTGGCCACGTGTTCGTAGAGCTTGAGCCCGCCGACATCGAGAAACTGCAGGTCGCTGCCGCCGGGGTTGGAGGTGCGGCAGAGCAGGATGACGCCCTTGTCCGCGTAGGCCAGATACGGATCGACCGAGTCGCGACCCATGTAGGGATTCACCGTGATGGCGTCGGCCTGATAGCGCTCGAAGATTTCAATGGCGTATTGCTCGGCGGTACTGCCGATGTCGCCACGCTTGGCGTCGAGAATGACCGGCAGGCCGGGGTATCTGGCGTGGATGTGCGCGATCAGCGCTTCGAGCTGATCCTCGGCGCGATGCGCGGCAAAGTAGGCAATCTGCGGCTTGAAGCAGCAGACGAGATCGGCCGTGGCATCGGCGATGCTCTTGCAGAATTCGAAAATGGCGTCCGGCTTGCCCTTCAGATGCGCGGGGAATTTTGCCGGATCGGGGTCAAGGCCGACGCAGAGCAGCGAGTTGTTTTTTGTCCAGGTCGTGCCGAGTGATTGGATGAAGTTCATGCTTTTTTCTCCCAGGAATCCTTGAGTGTGACTGTGCGGTTGAATACCGGTGCGCCGTCCTGCGAGTCGAACCGGTCGGCGACGAAGTAGCCGTGGCGCTCGAACTGGAAGCGCTCTTCCGGCCTGGCTTTCTTCAGAGCCGGTTCGAGTATCGCAGTGATGACTTGCATGCTGTTCGGATTGATGTCATCAAGGAAATCGCGTTCCCGTTCGGGCGCATCGCCCTCGCGCCGGTTGCCCGGTGCGGGGTAGGCGAAGAGACGGTCGTAGAGCCGCACTTCGGCGCTGTAACCCTCGGCAGCCGAAACCCAGTGCAGGTTGCCCTTGACCTTGACGCTGTCGGAGCCGGGCGTGCCGCTCCTGGTGTCGGGCAGATAGTCGCAATGCACGGCGCTGACCTTGCCGTTTTCATCCTTGTCGCAGCCAGTGCACGTGACCACGTAACCGTGGCGCAGGCGCGCCATGTTGCCGGGGAAGAGGCGGCGGTAACCCTTGCTCGGAACTTCCATGAAATCTTCGCGCTCGATCCACAGTTCGCGGGAAAAAGGCATGGTGCGCGTGCCGAATTCCGGCTTGAATGGATGGTTGTGAACGACGCATTCCTCGCTCTGGCATTGCGGGTAGTTGTCGATGATGAGTTTCAACGGGTCGAGCACGGCGAAGCGGCGTTCGGCGGATTCGTTCATCACCTCGCGCATGCAGTCTTCAAACAGCACGTAGTCGATCAGCGAGTCGGACTTGGAAACGCCGATGCGCTCGGCAAACAGATGAAAGCCTTCGGGTGAGTAGCCACGGCGACGGGCGCCGACCAGCGTCGGCAGGCGTGGATCGTCCCAGCCGCTGACGTGCTTTTCTTCGACCAACTGGATCAGCTTGCGCTTGGAGAGGATGACGTAGGTCAGGTTGAGGCGCGAGAACTCGATCTGTTGCGGCACCGGGCGCTGCAGCAGCCCGCCTTCGGCAAGGTGTTCGAGCAGCCAGTCGTAGAACGGGCGCTGGTCCTCGAACTCCAGCGTGCAGATCGAGTGCGTGATGTTTTCCAGCGCGTCCTCGATCGGGTGCGCGAAGGTATACATCGGATAAACGCACCATTTGTCGCCGGTGTTGTGGTGCGTGGCGTGGCGGATGCGGTAGATCGCCGGGTCGCGCAGGTTGATGTTGGGCGAGGCCATGTCGATTTTCGCGCGCAGGATCAGCGTGCCGTCGGCGAACTCGCCGGCCTGCATGCGCTTGAAGAGATCCATGTTTTCTTCGACGCTGCGCGTGCGGTAGGGCGAATCCTTGCCCGGCTGCGTCAGCGTGCCGCGGCTGGCACGCATTTCTTCGGCGTTTTGGCTATCGACGTAGGCGTGGCCTGACTCGATCAGGTATTCGGCGCCGGCGATCATCCAGTCGAAGTAGTCGGAGGCGTAATACAGGTTGTTCTCGACTTCATCCTGCCAGGAGAAACCGAGCCAGTGCACGGCGTCGATGATCGAATCGACGTATTCCTTCTCTTCCTTCTCCGGGTTGGTGTCGTCAAAACGCAGATGGCAGCGCCCGCCGTAGTCGCGCGCCAGACCGAAGTTCAGGCAGATCGACTTGGCGTGGCCGAAGTGCAGGTAACCGTTCGGCTCCGGCGGAAAGCGCGTGCGGATCTTCGCCGGATCGAGTTCGCCAGCCAGCTGCTGGGCGGCCAGACCCGGCTGACCGGACCAGCGGCGCCGGGCGTGCTTGCCGGCGGCCAGGTCGGCGTCGATGATGTTGCGGATGAAGTTGCTGGCGGGCACGGCTGCGGGGGCTTCTTTCGGGGCGTTGCTCACGTTCTGATCCTCTATCTCACAAGCCCGTTATTCTAACCGCCAACCAGCTCGAATGCGGAGAACAGTTGCGTTTGCTTGACAGCAATACCCCTTTAAATTATTATGCGACGAACTACTCCGTTTATTAATTATGGCACGCAAGAAAGATCTGGAACTCAACGAACAACGTCGCGCCGAAATCCTGCGCGGCGCGGCCCGCATCTTCAAGGAAAAAGGTTTTCACGGCGCGCGCACCGAAGAAATCTGTACCGAAGCCGGAATCAGTCCGGGTACCCTGTTCCGGCATTTCCCAGATAAACGGGCGATCATCCTGGCGATTGTGGAGATCGAGTTCGCGAGTTACAGGGAAGATGTTGCCCGTCTCGCCAACAAGGAGGGGCTGTACTGGATCATGGGCATCGGCGGCGACGAGTTGCTGGCGCTGATTCAATCGTCGGAATTTAATCTGCATGCGGATAGCTGGCTGGAACTGGCGCGTGATCCGCAACGCGCGCCGCATCTGCTGACCATGGATCAGGACTTGCGCGACCTCCTTGCGCAGCGTCTGGCGCAGGGAAAGGCCGAAGGCTGGGTGCGCGAGTCGGTCAATGCCGTCGGGGCGACGAACATCATCTTCGCCATCTTCACGGGATTGATCGTCGACCGGCAGCAAGGCATCCGCATCGACATTGACGCCACGGCCCAGGCGCTTGGCGACGTGCTGAAATCGATTCTGGTGTGAACGTCATGATGCGTTTATTGTTCTCGATTGCTTTGGGGGTGGCGCTTTCCGGCTGTGCTGTCGGGCCGGATTACGAGCGCCCGGAGGTCGGTACGCCGACTCAATGGCAGGCGCCGTTAGCGCATGAAGGCAATCCATCATCGCTGGTCGATTGGTGGAAACAGTTCGATGACCCGCTGGTCGCCGATTTGATTGCCAGTGCCGAGCGTGACAGTCCGACGCTGGAGCAGGCACTGGCGCGAATCCGGCAAAGCCGGGCCAGTGTCACGGCAGCGCGCAGCACGCTCTTTCCCGATGCGGCATTAAGCGGCAGCCGTACGCGCAGCGGTGATCATCCGGTCATTTTTGAACAGACGGTCAGCCGCGGCTCGCTTGATGCCGCCTGGGAAATCAACCTGTTCGGCGGCAATCGCCGCAGCAGCGAGGCGGCGCAAGCCCGGCTGGAGGGCAGCGAAGCGGCCTGGCACGACGCCCGCATCTCGCTGGCTGCCGAAGTCGCTCTCGAATACCTTGGCCTGCGTGCCTGCGAAGCCCGTCTTGCAGATACCGCAAACGATCAGGCCTCGCGTCGCGCCACGGAAAAGTTGACCGCGTACAAGGTCAATGCCGGTTTTGCCGCGCCCGCCGACGGCGCGCTGGCGCAGGCCAGTGCCGCCGACGGAGCGACGCGGCTGCTGGCTCTGCGCGCCGAATGCGAGATCAGCGTCAAATCGCTGGTGGCCCTGACCGGCCTGCCCGAACCGGAATTGCGCATACAACTTTCCGCACGCCAAGGCCGCTTGCCCGTGCCGGCGTCATTGGCGGTTGAAACGTTGCCGGCCAGGATTATCAGCGCGCGTCCCGATATTGCTGTCACTGAACGCGCTCTGGCGGCCGCCAGTGCCGAAATCGGCGTGGCCGAAGCAGCCCGTTATCCGCGCTTCAGCCTGCTGGGTTTTATCGGCCGGCAAAGTCAGACCATCGATGGCTTGTCCGCCAGCGGTCGCATCTGGTCCTTCGGGCCGTCGCTCGATTTGCCGATCTTCGATGCCGGGCGTCGGGCGGCCAATGCCGATGCCGCTCGGGCGCGCTACGACGAGGCGCTGGGCGGCTACAAGTCGGCGGTGCGCCGTGCCGTTCGCGAGGTTGAACAGTCGCTGGTGCGCCTGTCCAGTGCTGCCGAGCGCGAGAGCCAGGCAAAGCTGGCGGCTGAGAGCTACGACAGCGTTTTCCGTGCTGCCGAGCAACGCTGGCAGATCGGTATCGGTTCGCAACTCGATCTGGAAGAAACCCGACGGCTGGCGATTTCCTCGCGCAGCCAGCATGTCGGCGTGCAATACGACAACATCGCCGCCTGGATCGGCCTGTATCGAGCCGTCGGCGGCGGCTGGATTCCAGAGAAAGAATGAAGAACCCACATTCGTCATTCCGGCGAAGGCCGGAATCCAGAAAAATAAACGAACTGGACCCCGGCCTTCGCCGGGGTGACGGATAGGGCTGTGTTCTCCTGATTTTTCGCCGTGGCTAACTGCTGGTTAAAGAGACTTCACCATGAAATCGCTTCGCTTCTCTCACGCTTTGCTTTTGTTTCTGGCTGCCGTTTTGCTCTGTGTGCTTGCGCTGGCCTTGCCCGTGAGTCGGGCGGCGGAAGAAAAAACTGCTGCACCCGCCAAGGCGGCGCTGACCGTCAGTACCGTACAGGCGTCATCGGCCGAATGGCCGCAATACATCGCCGCCAGCGGCAGTATCGCGGCCTGGCATGAAGCCCTTGTCGGTAGTGAAGCCGGCGGACTGCGCCTGACCGAGGTGCGGGTCAACGTCGGCGACCGTGTGCGCAAGGGGCAGGAGTTGGCGCGACTGCAGAGTGAAACGGTCGGCGCCGAGCGCGAGCAGACCCGTGCCAGCATTGCCGAAGCCGAAGCGGCCTTTGCCGAAGCGCAGGCCAATGCCAACCGGGCGCGCCAGATCGAAGCCAGTGGCGCGCTCAGTGCCCAGCAGATCGCGCAATACCTGACTGCCGAACTGACCGCCAGGGCGCGCGTTGATGTGCTCAAGGCCAGGCTCAAGTCCGATGACCTGCGCCTGTCGCAGACACGCATTCTTGCTCCCGATGACGGAACGATTTCGGCGCGGGCGGCAACGCTAGGCGCCGTCGTGCAGCCGGGGCAGGAACTTTTTCGCCTGATTCGTCGTGACCGGCTCGAATGGCGTGCTGAAATGCCGGCCGTCGATCTGGCGCGGATCAAGCCCGGTTTGGCGGTGAGCATTACCACGGCAGGCAAGGGCAAGCTTGCCGGACGGGTGCGCATGGTCGGACCGACGCTTGACCCGCTGACGCGCAACGGCCTGGTTTATGTCGACCTCGACAGCAAGGGCGGCGGTGCCAGCGCCGGCATGTTTGCCAGCGGCGAAATTGAAGTTTCGCGCAGCAAGGTATTGGCCTTGCCGCAAAGCGCCGTACTGCTGCGCGACGGGTTCAGCTACGTGTTCCGTGTCGGGCCGGACAATCGTGTCATCCAGACCAAGGTCAGTGTTGGCCAGCGCAGCGGCGATCTGATCGCGATCACCGGCGG
>CAIVZW010000666.1 GCA_903910495.1 uncultured beta proteobacterium | reverse complement strand
GCTGCAGACGGAGGACGGTGCGTAGTAGTCGGTGAACCGGGCGCCCTCGGCGGCGAGCCGGTCGATGTTCGGTGTCTGGATCTTCTCGAAGCCCGGGCGCTTGTCCGGGGTCCAGTAGCACCCGACATCGTCGTAGCCGAGGTCATCGGTGAGGATGACGAGAATGTTCGGTTTGTTATTTATTTTTTCAGCAGCGTGCAGCGCTGCCAGCGGTGCCAGCAGCAGGGTCGTGAGGAGTGTGATCGTGTGTTTCATGATTATTTCTCTTTTATGGAACGTTAGCAAGATAGCGGACGCTTACGTAATAGGCACCGCAGATTTCCTTGCCCTCGCCGTCGTAGAACCAGGTTTGCAGTTTCGTCCGCCCGGACGGCAGTTCCGCCTTGAACGTCACCTGTTTCGCATCGGCCGACACCGCACTGCTGACATCGACGCTGCCGATCTTCACACGTGCCTTGGCAATAGGGAGTGCCTTGCCAGCCGGGAACTGACCAAGGGTGTGCGTATGGACAGGCAGACCGGCGGCAATCGCCGCGTCTGCCTCGCGCGGCCAGCGGCGCAACTCGAACTCGTAACTACCGGCACGATCGACGATGACGTTCCACTCGCCGTTGCTCTTCTGGCCACGGCGTACTTGGGCGCCCTGGTCGAAAAACACGTCTTGCCATTCAGGTGGTGACAGCAGGCTGGGGTTCTCGGCTTCGCTGCCGATGATCGTGGCACTAAAGTCATTGATGGAAGGCTCTACAGTTCGCCACCAGGCGTCGAGATGGGCGCTCATCTTGGCCGCCACTTCGGGATGCTTCCCGATGACGTTCTCGTTCTGTCCTGGATCTGTCGTCAGGTCATACAATATGCGGTCTCCTAATAGTCGCCAGCGTTTCCACAGCACAGCGGCCCCATCTTTGGTCGGCACCGGACCTTGCATGCGGCTGAAGTTGACCACCAGCATGCGGTCTGGCAGGACATTGCTCTGGCCTCGCAGCAGCGGAGCCAAGCTCATGCCGTCGAAACGCGCGTTCGACTTCGGCAACGAACACAGCTCGGCCAATGTCGGCAGGATGTCCTGAACCTCGGTCAACTCGGCCACGTCGCCGGGCGTTCGGAATTTGCCGCCGGGCCAGCGGATAAAACATGGCACGCGGTGCCCGCCCTCCCAGAGTTCGGTCTTTTTTCCGCGCATACCGGCGTTGAAAACCGGCACTCCGACAGTACCGCCGTTGTCGGTCATGAAGATGACAATGGTGTTTTCGCGCAGGCCATTCGACGCCAGGAACGTCTCCAGACGAGCCATGTTCTCATCGATGTTGGCGATCATACCGAAGAATTTCGCGACATCGGACTTTTGGTCCTTGTAGAGGTCGCTGTATTTCTGCGGCACATTGAGCGGCCCGTGCGCGGCTGCGGTCGGCAGGTAACAAAAGAACGGCTTTTTGGCCGCCGCCTGTTGGCCCATCCATTTCATGGCCTCGTTGAAGAAGACATCGGTGGTATAGCCATGGAACTGCTCGCGCTGGCCGTTGTGAGTGTAGGTATCGTCGAAGTAGTTATTGTTCCAGAAATCGGGCGCGCTGCCTATGTGCGACGAGGGAAAGTAGATGGTTTCATGGAACCCTCGATCCTGCGGCCGGTAAGGATAGTTGTCACCCAGGTGCCACTTGCCGAAGATGCCGCAGCGATACCCTCCCGCGCCAAATATATCCGCCATGGTCGGAAATTCGCGGCGTAAAAAAGTCCGCCCGCTGCTGACATTCATCGCGCCGTTGCGCAGGCAGTCAACGCCGGTCATGAGCTGGCCGCGCGTCGGCGTACACATCGGCGCGACATGAAAATCGGTGAGGCGCACACTCTCGGCGTGCAGCCGGTCGAGATGCGGTGTCTTGATCACGGGATTGCCGTGGCAGGACAAGTCGCCATACCCTTGGTCATCGACCAAGACAATAATGACGTTAGGTTTGGCGCCGATATCCGCAGCGGTTAGCGCTGCCAGAGGAGTCAGCAGGAGGATCGCGAGGAGGGTGAGGGGGTGTTTCATGATTACATTTTTTTGATGGCATTCAATCAAGTCGGCGGACGCTGACGTAGTAGGCGCCGCAGATTTCCTTGCCCTGATCGTCGAGGAAGGTGCCGCGCAGCATGGTCTGCCCCTGCTTGAGGGAGACGTTGAACACGGCAACCGTATCGGTCTGAGCCACTTCTTTTTCGCCCTTGAATTCGCCGACGGTCAGCCGCGCCTTCACAATGGGAAATGCCTTGCCGGCGGGAAGCGGGTAGTGACCGAGTACGGAGTCCCAGGCAGGCACCGTGCCGCAGATGGCGGCATTCGCCTCCTCCGGCCATCGGCGGAGAGCGATTTCGTAGTTACCGTCGCGCGCCACTTGGATGAACCATTGATCCATCGTGTAGGTGCCTTTGCGCACCCAGTCAGGAGAGAGACCTTTCTGATTGTATTGCGT
>CAIVZW010000665.1 GCA_903910495.1 uncultured beta proteobacterium | reverse complement strand
GGGCAGGACGTCAAGATCGGAAAAGACGGTAGCGTCAAAGCGCGCTCTGCCGGTTCCGTTGCCGCAGCGGGCCGTGGCAATGAAGCCAGCGTCAGCGTTGGCGAAATTGCGGGTGATGCCAATATTGAAGGGATAACCGTCATCAATGATCGCGTATCGATTGACGGCAAGGATATTCCTCCGAATGTCACCCGTTACAAATCACCGAAGAGCGGAAAGGTCTACCTGATCCAGCGCAAGGGAGGCTCGGTCAGCGTCAGCGAAGCAGGGGACGGAAAATGAACACGCCCACAGTTCACCGCTCTTGCTGGCTGGCCGGCAGCCTTTGCTTTTTGGCGGCTTCCGGCGCAACAGCCGAAATCATCCTGCTTGACGGTGGCAAAGCTGTATCGGTCGAACCCGCTTATGTCCATTCGCATCCAGCGCTGCGTTCCCTGGTATTTTCTTCCCCGCAGGCGAGAGAACTAGCCATTCTGCCGCCAGCGCCCTATTTCCTGAGTGCTCCGCCTCTGCTTTTGCGAGCGCCATCACCTTTCGTCGCCTATCCGCCGGTCACTTATCAGTCCGGGATCAACGCCACGGCCCGCCCGAGCAATCGGGACCTCACCAGCTACAATATCGGACGTGCGCATGCCTTCAGCCAGGAGTACTACTATTCAGGGACGTACTCCAATCCGGGGACGGCTCCGCTGTTATATGCCTGGCCCTACAGCACCATGCCCTACTACCCGCCGGTCAATGCCAGCGGCGGCTTCAACCAGCCGGCACGGCCCAGCAACCGGGACAATACAAGCTATAACCTTGAGCGCGCCCATCGTTTCAGCGTGGACGCTTACAAGAAGCCCTGATGGATTTTCTTCGCATCCTTTGCGGCCTGCTGATTTATCTCAGCGCTTCATTTCCGCTCGAGGCCGGTGCGGACGAGGCTCAGGCCTATGCTCTTCCAGCCGGCCAGCCTGCCGATTACAACACGATCCTGAGTAACCGCAGCGACAGGGTTTCTGTATTCGAATACGGTGGCCGTTCGCTGATTCTGATTATCGACATTCCCGATCTTGTCGAGCAGGGCAGGATGTTCAACCGGGTCGTTGCGCTCATCGAGCGTATCGGTGCGTCACGTTCGCGTGTGATGAACAACGATGAACTTGCCCAGTTCATCCGTTCCGTTGGCAAGAACGAGTCGACTTTTGCCTATGGCAACGACTTTCTGGTTTCAGAACTGGTGGTGTTTTTCAATCTGGCGGATATGGGCGGAATCCAGCTCAATGCAGAGGAAACGGCCTTGCGCCGGCAGTTGCTGGTCAATCGCCTGATGGTTGAACGGAACGGTTTCTACCAGGCGGTGAAGCCGCAGGCGGTCATCCTCTCGATCCCGCAGGAAACAAGCGCTAATACCAGCGGACCGCAGGTCACGCCGCTTGCCCGTCAAACCATCCTGATGCACGAGATCAGCCATGCGGAGTACTACACCAATCCGCTCTACGCCAACTATTGCCGGCAGTTCTGGAAGAACGTGATGAACGAGAATCAGCGCTCGGCCTTCCGCAAATTTCTTTCCAGCAGCAGCTACAACCCGGATAACGAAGAGATGATGGTCAATGAAACGCAGGCCTATCTGCTTTACACCCCGGACCAGAGAGCTTTCAATGCCCGTCTTGTCGGGCTCAAGGAAAAGGAAATCGAACTACTCCGCGCAAGATTCTTCAGCGGCTTTCCGGAAGCGCCTTTGGCGGAGATCAGAAGGTGATTGTCGTGTTGCGTATCTGCAACAGTTTGCATTTGCCGCTTCACCTTGTCTTGAAGTATCTTCTGGCATTGTTTTTTATGGGTTTTATTGCCGTTTCCAACGCTCAGGAAAGAGCGGTTGTGGCCATGATTACGGCGCTTCAGGGAACGGTGAATTTGCTTGCGCCGCAAGGAATACAGGCACTGCAGCCATTCAGCCGCCTGCAACGGGGTGACCAGCTAGCCGTCGACAGTCCGGCATTAAAGCTTATCTACTTTGATAGTGGCCGTCAGGAAATATGGCAGGGCAAGGGAAAAATCGAGATTCTGGCCGCAGAAAGCAGAGGGCTTGGTTTTTTAAATCCCGATGTTATAATTCTTCCAAGTTTCATAGTCAGGCAGATTGGAAAGACTCCTTCACCCGATGCTTCGCTTCACGCTGGCAGCATGCGGTCACGCAGCATTGGCGCAGGCAACTCGATCGAAAAAATCGAGAACTCGTATCGTAGGATGCGCATGGAAGCGGTGCAGGGTGATTTGAACCCGGAGCTTTTCTTGCTCTCTGCCTTGTTTGAAATGCGCGAGATTGATCGGGTCGAGCAGGTGCTGTCGGATTTGCGCGCTTCGCGCCCGGCAGATCAGGAAGCGCGGATAGTCATAGCGCTTTACCAGAAGGCAGTGAAGAATTTTAAACAGGGTGGCGGTAAGCAATAGCGCCGGTTTTTTTACAGGGGGTTATCATGATGAAGATCAATAATGTCATGCGTTATCTGGCGGGAGTTGCATTTCTGGCGATCAGCAGTGTTGCCGCGGCCCAGACTAGCTGTTCATCGACCTTGAGCAGCTATGCAAGCGCCGTAGCCAGCGGCTTTCTTACCGG
>CAIVZW010000664.1 GCA_903910495.1 uncultured beta proteobacterium | reverse complement strand
GTCATGTCGCAATCGTGACGACCGGTGATGGCTATCTCGTGCGGCACGCCGCAGGCTTCAAAACGGGCCAAGCTAAAGTGACCCATCTCGACTGGATGGTCGATCAGTTCGTCGTAGTTTGCGGCGCGGTACAAGCCGAAGCTGTGGCGTCGGGCACCGTTTTTCTCACCGCGTGCCGGGGCAAGTGCCGTGGCCACGCGCCAGTCTTCATGAGTGCGGCCAGATGGCGGCCGGATATCGACGCGGCAGGGCACATCTTCCTGCCCGATTACGCGCAGGAAGACACTGGTACCGTTGAAGAAGGCGTGTGTCTCGTCGAGATGGGCGCCGCGTACCGAGAGATCCCAGGCATAGACCTCGTAGCTGACGGTAAGCGGGGCCCTGGTCTTCAGAGGAGCAGCCTGCCAGGTCTGCTTGTCGATCTTGGTCAGAGGGACCGGTTGCTCATCGGCCTGGGCACGGATGGCAACGATGTGCCGGGCAAAATCGCGGATCAGGTAACTGCCGGGAATCCATGCCGGCAGGGCGAAGCGCTGGCCGGCCGGATCGGGCGTGGCGACGGTACAGCTCAGCTCAAAGCGGTGCGCTGCCGGATGGGCTGGACGGATGGCATATCGGTGCGGGGTGGTTTTCATTGATCAGGGCGTAAGGTAATGACAGTACGATTGTACTGCCAGCTGTCGAGATATCCTGCAGGGGATAGTTTCATCTTGTTGCTGCGAGCCCGTGTTGACTGGCAATTGCAGATTTATTGAACATTTTCAGAAAGCACTACTCTAAGTGGAACTGCGTTGCTGTCGGGTGAGCTGAACTTGCCTGCACTGACATGAAGCTTGCGGTTGAGAATAAGACAGCGTTACTCATGACGCGATTTTGAAAGAACAGCAAGGCAATCAGTTACATTGTGTACTCAATCCGTGCGGGTGGACGGGAAGTCCCTGTATTTCCTGGGCGTATTCCTGGCATTCTGTCGCAGGTGGTGTTGGCTATGCTTTTCCGAGAAACGGGTTGGGCAGGAGTGTCGGTTTTTTGTGCTAGATTAATAGGCTGTATCCAGACCATAACCATACTGATACGTCATTCAGGAATTAACGATGCCACTTCCTCCCCCCAGTGCAGAGCGCAACCGTATTCACCGGCGCAACGTCAAGTTTGATGGTTTCAAGCGTGCGGATGGTCTGTGGGACATCGAAGCGCGCCTGGTCGATACGAAAGATCATGACTTCCCTCTGTCGTCCGGTCTGCTCAAATCCGGTGAAGCTGTGCACGACATGCGGGTGCGTGTGACCATCGACCGCAAGATGAACGTTGTCGACGTGGCGGTCTGTACTGAGGCAGCGCCCTTCATGGGTTATTGCGACAGCATTACGCCGGATTATTCGCGGATTATCGGTTTGAACCTGCTCGATGGCTTTCTCAAGGCGGTCAAGGAAATGTTCGGCAGTTCACTGGGCTGTGCACACCTGAGCGAACTGCTGATGTTTCTGCCAACCGCGGCCTTGCAGACGCTTACCGGCGAAGCGCCCGATAACGATGACCCCGCGCACAAGCCGTATCCGCTTGATCGTTGCCATGCACTCGTTTCACATTCGGAAACGGTTCGGCGTTATTTTCCGCGCTGGTATCGCAACCAGAACCTCGGGTAGGGGCTCCTGCCTAAAGTCCGTCACTTCAATTCAAGCAAGGAAGGCGCATGAAAATTCACGAATATCAGGGAAAAGAACTGCTCAAAAGATTCGGCGTAGTTGTTCCGCGCGGGGTTTTTTGTCAGTCGGTCGATGAGGCCGTCAAGGCTGCGCAATCGCTGGGCGGCAAAGTCTGGGTGGTCAAGGCGCAGATTCATGCGGGCGGACGCGGCAAGGGCGGCGGCGTGAAAGTGGCCAAGTCGCTGGACGAGGTGCGCCAGTATGCGCAGCAGATTCTCGGCATGCAGCTGGTGACGCATCAGACCGGGCCGGAGGGGCAGAAGGTGCGTCGCCTGCTGATCGAAGAAGGTGCAGACATCCGCAAGGAGTATTACGTCGCCGTGCTGACCGACCGGCGTACGCAGAAAGTGGCCGTGATGGCCTCCTCCGAAGGCGGGATGGATATCGAGGAGGTGGCGCACAGCACGCCCGAGAAAATCATCACCGTCTTTGTCGATCCGGCGGACGGTCTGAGCGATGCGCAGGCGGCCGGGCTGGCGGCCGGCATCGGCATTCCGTCCGCTGCGCAGGCCAAGGCCGTAGCGGCGCTGAAAGGGCTTTACGCCTGCTACATGGAAACCGACGCTGCACTGGCCGAGATCAATCCGCTGATCCTTGAAGGCAACGGGGACATCAAGGCACTCGATGCCAAGTTCAACTTTGACGACAACGCGCTCTACCGCATCCCGGAAATCTTTGCCTTCCGCGATCTGGACGAAGAGGATCCGAATGAAATCGAAGCCTCGAAATTCGGGCTGGCCTACATTTCACTCGACGGCAACATCGGCTGTCTGGTCAATGGCGCCGGTCTGGCCATGGCGACCATGGACGTGATCAAGCTGTTCGGCGGCGAGCCGGCCAACTTCCTCGACGTTGGCGGCGGCGCGACGACGGAGAAGGTGACCGAAGCCTTCAAGATCATGCTCAAAAACAGCAATGTCAAGGGCATTCTGGTCAATATCTTCGGCGGCATCATGAAGTGCGACACCATTGCCAACGGCGTGATTGCCGCGGTACGCGAAACGCATCTGAACGTTCCGCTGGTGGTGCGCATGAAGGGCACCAACGAGGAACTGGGCAAGAAACTGCTGAGCGAATCCGGTCTGCCGATCATCGCGGCCGATACCATGGCTGACGCGGCCGCCAAGATTGTTGCTGCAGTCCAATAAGGGAGCCACTATGTCAATTCTGATCAACAAGAATACCAGGGTCATTACCCAGGGTATCACCGGAAAAACCGGGCAGTTTCATACCGAGAAATGCCAGGAATACGCCAATGGCAAGCAATGTTTCGCTGCCGGAGTAAATCCCAAGAAAGCCGGCGAGTCGATTTTCGGCATCCCGATTTTCGGCACGGTCAAGGAAGCCGCCGCGCAAACCGGCGCCACCGTCTCGGTCATCTACGTGCCGCCTCCGGGTGCCGCAGCGGCGATCTGGGAAGCGGTCGAAGCCGAGCTCGATCTGGTCATCTGCATCACCGAAGGCATTCCGGTGCGCGACATGCTGGAAGTGCGCAGCCGCATGAAGGCGAAAGTGGCGGCCGGGGGCAAGGAAACGCTGCTGCTCGGTCCCAACTGCCCGGGGCTGATCACGCCGGATGAAATCAAGATCGGCATCATGCCCGGTCACATCCACCGCAAGGGTCGTATCGGCGTGGTGTCGCGTTCCGGCACACTGACCTACGAATCCGTCGCCCAGCTTACAGAAATCGGTCTGGGGCAATCGTCAGCCGTGGGGATTGGCGGCGACCCGGTCAATGGGCTGAAGCACCGGGATGTCATGGAACTGTTCAACGACGATCCCGATACCGACGCCGTCATCATGATCGACGAGATCGGCGGTCCGGACGAAGCCGACGCCGCGCTGTGGTGCAAGACACACATGAGGAAACCGGTGGTCGGCTTCATCGCCGGGGTGACCGCCCCGGCCGGCAAGCGCATGGGCCACGCCGGCGCGCTGATTTCCGGTGGTGCC
>CAIVZW010000663.1 GCA_903910495.1 uncultured beta proteobacterium | reverse complement strand
TATTCTATTTCTAGTCAATGATGTAATAATCAACCCCGATTGAGAAGGCCATGTCGCGTCCTGCCAGTGGAGACAGTTAGGTTTTGGTAATTGCCCGTCAGGCCATAGCCGCGGCCCAGGCGGTCGAGCAGTTGCGTCAGGCGCAGGCTGTCGTTTTGCCGCTGGATTACGCGATGAACTTGGCTGACACCGCCCAAGCCATTGATGTTTCACCAGACTGGGCCTGTCAGTTGCGTCGTCGTTTCATGTGTAATCAATTTGCTGGGGCACCGGATGCACCCACACTTGGCGGGTGAAAGGTTGCGCTCGCCTCGGTTTCAACCTGCTGTACCGCCACAACTGGAGCAAGCTCGCCCCGGACAAACGCAATCCAAAAAGTGACCCAATGGCTCAGTAAGAGTTGGAATAAACTCCCCGAAACGCTTGCCAAAATCCACCAAGACCGTGTGCAAGGCAAACCCTTCAAATTACCTACAAATGAGTACCTGTATTAAACTCAGGGGCACTGATTACCTATCGTCCCGAGTTGGTGGCTCAGGCTGACGCATTTCCTAGCTAGGATTTCGGTCGGATCGAGGAGAACTACTGTTTTTCCGGCGACCGGAAGGGCTTTATTCTGTTTCAGCAGTAGCGGCAGTTCTGTGCAACCAAGAATGATGACTTCTGCTTCGCGCAGAGCAAGTGAAGTCAGCGCACGTAACAGATCGTCCACACATAGACCTTCTGTGAAGCCGGCTTTTACGCCTTTCTTACCATAAATCGCGTTCATTACAAGATTCTGATTTTCTTCATCCGGGACGATTAACTGCAAACCCGCCTTCAGCACAGCGTCGTGATAAACACCACTTTTGATCGTCCCGCTAGTCGCCAGCAAACCAATAAGCTTACGATCCGGAAATGATTCCCTGATGTGTTCGACGGTCTCGAACAGCATATTTACAATTGGAATCGAGAGGTGAGGCTGAATGCGTTTGACAAATGCATGTGCCGTATTGCATGGAATCGCAATCAAGTCTGCATCGGCGGCTTCCAGCTTCTTGCAGGTCGAATATAGCGCGATCGTCGGATCGCTGCCTTCGCCAATCAGGTATTCGGTGCGATCGGGAATCTGTGGGTTCTGTTCGACCACTAGCTTGATATGCTCCTGGTCACTTCGTGCATTGGTATTTAAAACAATCTTGTTAATGAAATCAACGGTAGCCGCCGGGCCCACGCCACCAACGACACCGACCTTGAATGGCTTCGTCAAAGCCGACGCATGACTGGAAACCGCATATTGCGCATAAACCTGATTTGAATCGACGATTGGGAAACCCCGCTCGCGTAAGGCTTCGACGACAATGGGTATCTCGAAGAAACCAGGCACAATGAGCTCTGCGCCCTGCTCCATGAGATCACTGCACGCCTTGGTCAACAAATCTACAGATGCACCCTGCACATGCCCGGTTTTTATCCCATCGGAACCGTAGATGGCCATCATCAGGCAATCCTGCTGGATATTGTCTCGTGGATAGACGAGTTCCCATCTCTCCGGGGTGAAGTACTGCTCGAAAAGCCAAGTGGAACGAACATAGTTCGAAGTCAGAATACCCAGTTTCCGCACATTGGGATAGCGACGCTTGACATGGTCGCTCAGAGCATCCATCGCGTTAAAAATTGGCAAACGGACTTCGGATTTCAGTTCGTCGATAAATGTGTGGCTCAGAAAGCACGGCAGAATAACCGCATCGACTTTGCGCGACTCGAAGTTCCTGATCATGTCAAAAACGTACAGCTTGCGTCCGTTCTGATTCGCCAACTTTTCACCTGGAGCATCCCCTTCGATGAAAGGATGCTGTTCAAAAATGAATTCTGGCTGGTTTTCACCTGAATTCGCATGCATCGCCTTAACAAGCTTGAAGAAAACGTCGGCGGCGCCCAAAGTACCCAAGCCACCAACAATGCCATAACTATATTTACTTCTTTTTTCTGCCACGCATTGACTCCAGATTTTCTGTTGAAGGAACACAACTTGGATGCAGGGGGTTCCCTGCATCCAAGCCTTGAACAGACCATTTAGCCAGCGCAAATTACCTATCCGATTAAGCTGCTTTTGGATTGTCCTGCATAGCATCAAGCGTCTTCTGATCGAGATTGGCGGTGATGAGCTTGGCAATCACCAGATCGCCCGCCACATTCAGTGTGGTACGTGTCATATCCAGAATTCGGTCAACGCCGAGAACCAGCCCAATGCCTTCGGCCGGAACTCCGACCTGGATCATCAGCACCACGACCAGAGGCAGCGAGCCGCCGGGAACACCTGCCGTACCAACACCTGCGAGAATAGACATCAGAACCACGAGAATTTGCTGACCCAACGATAGATCGATACCAAAAACCTGAGCTAGGAAGATCACGGTCACACCTTCGAATAGTGCGGTACCGTTCTGGTTGGCCGAGGCACCAACGGTCAGCACAAAACGCGAGATCTTGGGCGGGAGCTTCAGCACTAGTTCAGCACATTCGAGAGCGATCGGCAAAGTAGCGTTGGAGGACGCAGTCGAAAAAGCGTAGAGATATACCTCCTGACACTGTTTGAAGAAACCGAAAGGAGACGTCCTGGCAATGACTTTTATGGCCAGCGCGTAAACCACGAAAAACTGTATCGCCAGACCGAAAAGAACCACGAATACATAGTAGGCAACGTTGCCGAGAAAGCCAGCACCCATCTTGTATGCCGTGTTGAACACGATGCCGAAAATGGCATATGGGGCCATTTTCATGGCCAGTTCGATGATTGCCATGCAGGCCTTGAAAATGGCATCGAGAACTTTGGACATCGGATGGTCATCGTCCTTGATTACGGTGCTCAGTGCCCAGCCGAAGAACAGCGCAAAGACCATCAAGGCGATGATCTCGCCCGAGAAGGCTCTGGCGGCAGAGTCAATGGGGTTCTGCGGAAGCAGATCAACGATATACTGAAACCACGCCTTGCCTTGCGCCGCTGCTACGTTCTTCTGGATGCTCATCACGCCTGCGTTGGAGGCCAGCGCTTCCTTGTCGAAGGTCATGCCCACACCTGGCTTGAAGAAATTGGTCGTGACGACAGCGATCGCCACAGCACAACTGCTTAGTAGTAGTGTGTACATCAACGATTTCCCAGCGACCTTGCCGAGTCCGGCCCCCCTGCCTAATTCCATCGTACCCAACATCAGGGCAGAAAGAATTAGCGGCACGACAACCATGAAGATCAAGCGCAGGAAGGTAGCACCCACAAACATCATGACCTCGCTGAACTTCGCCATGAAGAAGAATTCCTTGGTAGGCAGGTAGTAGTACCCTATCAAGCCAAAAGTTACACCCAGTATGAACCCCAACAACAACTTATTATGCTGCTTCATTGCAAGTCCCCTCTCCGGTTAAAAATTACGGCGACAAAAAACCACTTCGACTGAACAGTTCCGGCTCGATTATTCGCGAAGTATCAGAACTGCTCGGGGTGCAACATTGCGGTGAAGGCATGAAGAATACCTGGACACTTTCCCAAGTGTCGCACTGCCTTATCTAAATGAATATTGAACATTTGGATCATGCCTTCTGTTGGATAGTTAGCCGACAGTCACGGGGTAGCTCGGCTGGATGACCTGTGGGCGAGTGAGCACCTCGGGTCGCAATACCTCGTCGAGCATTTCTTTGGTCATCAGACCTTTGGCGAGAACGACCTCCGCCACACCCCGGCCTGTAGCGAACGCCTCGGTGGCAACTTCGGTGGCATTGGCGTAGCCGATGTAGGGATTAAGTGCGGTGACGATGCCGATGGAGTTTTTAACGCTGGCCAGCATGCGATCGCGGTTGGCG
>CAIVZW010000662.1 GCA_903910495.1 uncultured beta proteobacterium | reverse complement strand
CCTCAGGGTGCCTCCGGTGCAGATCACCTTGACCGCTTCGACATCCGAAAGGATGTTCACGATCTTGATGCCGTTCGTGATGACAATGATATTTTTTCTTTTTCTCAGCCGTTTGGCAATGTGGATCGAGGTCGTACTCGAGTCGAGAATGATCGTTTCCCCATCGGCAATGAACTGCTCCGCGAGATCGGCTATCGCCTCCTTGCCTTCGAGGTAGATCCCCACGCGGATACCTACGGGAATATCGCTGTGTACCGTCCTGGAGATATAGGCGCCTCCGTAGGTTCGCACCACTCCATTCGCAGCCTCAAGCTTCTTCAGGTCGCGACGTATCGTCTCCTCGGTCACATCGAAGCTCTTGCTCAGTTCAAGGACCGTGACAATGCCCTGGCTGCGCAGTGTCTCAAGAATATTGTCCCTCCGCTCTACAGCGAGCATCGTGCTCTCCCTTCACGCCATGGCGCTTACAGTTCGACGAGTTCGGTCACCCAGAGGAAGAACTTTACCGTTTTCCATGCGAGCGAGGGTGAAATGATTGCCTCCGCAGGGACGCTCGTTCAAAACGGGAAAGCGCTGACAGTCCTGATCGCGGTTCGTCCGTTCAAGGCGCCCTTCAGCTTCCTGCGTTTATCCTAAAAACCGCAGTTGCAAGACAACGTACCCTTCGATGCCCCGAAGGCAACGGGGCCTTGGGCTCAAATCCCCTGGGGGGACAAGCTCACCACGAACGGTTTTTTGCCCCAAATTTCGCCCAATGGACAATCTGGGTTCAATTGAACCCCAATTGAGTTCAGTGTTCGTCATGGGCCTGGCCAATGCCTGCCCGAAGATTATCCTCGAAGCCCAGGCATAAGCAAAAAAGCGCATATCAGACCACTTCGGTTGACCAACATTTCACAGTTCTGTCACATCCCACCAGGCTAGCTTGGGTTAAATAGGACCTACCCAATCAAGAGGAGTGCGTAATGATGAAAGCCATGATTCTGGCCGCTGGGCGTGGAACACGCGTACGTCCGCTGACCGAAACCTTACCGAAGCCGATGATTCCCATCATCCACAAACCCGTGATGGAAATGCTGGTCGATCATCTGAGCAGTCATGGTTTCAAGCAGATCATGGTAAATACCAGCTACCTCGCCCCGCAGATTGAAAGCTACTTTCGCGATGGGCATCGCTTTGGCGTGCGGATGGCCTACTCCTTCGAGGGATTCCTCGAGAATGGCCAAATGATTGATCAACCTGTCGGGTCCGCGGGGGCCCTGCAGAAGATTCAGTGTCACTCGGGTTTCTTCGATGACGATTTTGTCGTCGTCTGCGGCGATGCCGTGGTCGACCTCAACCTGACCAAAATGATGGCATTTCACCGCGCCAATAAATCCATTGCCACCGTGGCGCTAAAAAAGGTACCAAGAGAGGAACTGATTAACTACGGTGTTGCCGTGCTCGACAATCAGCAGCGCATCCTCAAATTTCAGGAAAAGCCGGCAGCGGGAACCGAGCTAAGCAACCAGGCCAATACCGGTATCTACATTTTCTCGCCGGAAATTTTCGACTGGATTCCAAAGGATAGCGTCTATGATATTGGCAGTCAGCTTCTGCCGGCTCTGGCAGCTGCCGCAGCGCCGATTTACGGCATCGAACTACCGTTTAACTGGTTCGACATCGGCCGTCTGAGCGATTATTATCGGGTGGTGATGCAAGCCTTGTGCGGCTTGGCGCCCCCGTTTGACCTGCCGGACCAATACATCCGGCCTGATGTCCGGGCCGGTCTGAATGTGCGCGCAAATCTCGATCGGATCAAGATCACCGGGCCAGTGTACATCGGCGGCAGTGCCAGTATCGGCGATGGCTGCGAGATTACCGGGCCGGTCTTGATTGGCGCCAATGCCTGCATCGAGGCCGGCGCTCAGATTGACTCATCGATCATTCTCGATAACACACGGGTAAGCGGTTTCGCTGCCTACCAGCGCAAGGTGGTCGGTCCGAACTTCTGTTTCGATCCGGAAGGCACAATTCTCGACAGTAACAACACCGACATAGACTGGCTCTTCTCCGATGTGCGCAGCCCGGAAGCCGCTCTCAGCGAAGATCAGCGACTGGTCATGACACACAGTCTCGAGGCCGCCGCAAGTCAGGGGTGTGGGCCAAGCGTCCTTATATCCGCAAAATAAACGCCCTGATCCTGGCAACGACCGCCAATAATAGCCGCACTCGCTCAGCCAGGCCTTGACGAACCGCAAAGAAAACATCGGCTGCGGCTCGCGCCTCGACATTTCCGCCGTGCCCTTCAGTCCATGCCGGTGCGTGCACACAGCCCACCGGCGTGGTGGACAAGAGGAATTGCCAGTCACGGCTCAGGGCATACCACTCGGATTGACTTCGTGGTCGCGCACCAAACCAGGCTCTGTGTCCGGCCGCCACATCCAACCATGCGCCATAGTTCGCCAGCAGTCGTCCCACGCCATGCTCTGACGGGTGCGCACAGCGCAGGTTCTGCAAGCGCACTTTACCGGTGTTGGTGTCGCGGCCCAGAGCCACCAGACATTTTCGCCAGCGTAGCGGCAACCCACGCACATGGCGGAGTCCCGTATCGATCGCCAGCCAGGGCAAGAGCGTGAAACAAACAAGAGCGGCCAGGCCTCGAGCGAAGCAGGAGCTTCCGGCAGATCCCTTGCGCTGAAGGTGGAGGTCCAACAACAGGCCTTCGGAGGGCGGAATTACGGTACGCACCCCCAATCGCAGGTGCTGGACACTGCAGGCGTTAACCACGGTCTCGTCAAGCTCCAGCCCATGTCCCACAAACGAGTGCGACAAGACAATACTGTTGCGAATGCTGGAGCCTGCCGAGATCACCACATCGTGCGTGAGCACGGTAGCGGGACCGATTCGGGCGCCAACGGCCACAAAGCAGCGGGCACCGATCAATGCAGGCCATTCAATCAAGGCCCCCGCTTCCACGACTGCATCAGGGCTGCAGGCACCCCAGGCAGTACGTGTCCAGGTGGCCGGGACGTTGCGCATATAATCCGCTGTCAACGCCCTCTGCTGAGCGCTCAACAACTGCATGGCATTAGTCACACCCGCGAACTGACCTGGCTCCAGCATCAGCAGTCGGGGCATAAGGCTGAACATGCGTGCTCCCACAGCGGCTTCGTCGCAGTGGGGTGAAATGGCATCCAACAGGGCTGGCGATGTACAACTCCATCCGGCCCACTTCAAGGCATCCTTTTCGTCAGTCAGTGCCGCCATCTGATTGGCCTTGAGCAAGGTTGCCAGGACATCATCGGCAATCCAGCGATCCGCATGCCCCAGCAAGACCCGCTGTGCTCGATCCAAGCCCAAGGAATGCAATAGGCCATAAGGTCTGGATGGATCCTTGGCAAGGTGCCAACGCAGGCGTACTCCCCACCGCTCACCATTACCGAGAATACGCCTCAATTCCTCGGGGCGACTGCTTACAATGAGATCGATTAGCCTGACACCGGCACTGGATAGCTGCTCCAGTGTGCGTTCCGCGAAAGTGCCACAGCCAAAAGGCAGCAGTGCGACGGGAAAATCATCAGGCACAGGCACATCCGGAGGTGCCGTTGCCGTGGCGAACAATACCGTACGCAGACCGGGGATATCCTCGAGAACAGCCAAGGATGATTCCGCATTCATCCACTTGGAACGTAACTTGAGAAAGCTGTTGGCGAGCGCAGACAGGGACGTCGGTACCCTCCGTGAAGAAATTACCAGCGCCAGGTCGAGGCTGCGTTTGAGCATGGGCAGCTTATGGGTGAGCCAACGCCAGCGCAGTCGGGTGAGGCGAGCGCGCAGACGATTGGTCAGCGCTGTACTGAGCTTGGGGAGTTGAGGCTGAATCATTGGGCGCACCGTTGGATTGACACCCCCGATTACAAGGCATTGCCGCGCTGGAGTTGTGACAACTTTGTCAACGATTTGCTAAGATGCAGCGAACCGTCTTTCCCCGCCAGCCACCAAGTGCAAACAATCTCATGCCAGACCCCCTGACTTCATCCCCCTTGCTGAGGGTGCTGGTGGTGGATGACATTCAGGCCTCGCGCCTGCATTTGTGTGCCCTGGTTCGCGAATTGGGTCATGAACCCTACGCCGCTGCCAGCGGCAGAGCCGCCGTCGAACAGGTGCTTCTGATATCCCCTGACGTGGTGTTGCTGGATCTGCTCATGCCGGACATGGATGGATTCGAGGTTACGCAGCAGGTGCGCGCTCTGGTGACGGACCGATGGTTGCCGGTGATCGTGACTTCTTCACTGGAAGGTGAAGGGCACTTTATCGAGGCACTGCATCGAGGCGCTGATGATTATCTGGCGCGGCCGATAAGCCCCGCTTTTCTCGACGCCAAGTTGCGGCACTACGGCAGGGTCCTGTGTCTTCAGTCGCGTCTGGCGTCGCTGGCACAGCGGCAGCGCGCCATTCATGACCATATTCTGGATGCGGTGATTACCCTGAATGGCGAAGGTCTCATAGAAGAAGGTAATCTTGCCGCCACGCGCATCTTCAGTCGCGATGCAAGCCCGCTCACCGGAAAACACTGTGAAACAACCCTGGGGGCTTCATTGGCCGATCTTCTCTCGTCCCGCGAGATTTCCCTGTCCCGATCGGATGGCACGGTGTTTCCGGCAGAGCTTGCGTTCGGCGAATGGGCCGAGGCGGGTCGTGACCTGCATACTCTGGTGGTACGGGACTTGACGGAACGGCGCCACATCGAACGGATGAAGGATGAATTCCTGGCCACCGTCAGCCATGAACTACGTACGCCGCTGACTTCGGTCCTCGGTGCATTGGACCTTCTGGCCTCCGGCGCGGCTGGCGTTTTACCCAAGGCGGCAGCACCTCTGGTTGAAGTGGCAAGCCGTAATGGCGAACGTTTGAATCGCCTGATCGATGACATCCTCGATCTGACCAAGCTTGAAGGCAACCAGATGGTGCTGCAGTTGCGACCGACCCGACTTGACGCGCTGCTACAGGAGGCGATGACGGCCAACCATGGGTACGCGCAGCGCTCTGGAGTCAATTTGCGTGCCGACATTGCCGAAGGCGTACCCCAGGTACGCGTCGATGCCGACCGCTTCCTGCAGATCATGGCAAACCTGTTGTCCAACGCCATCAAACATTCGGCGACAGGCGACACGGTGAACGTCAGCATGAACTGGTCAAGCGACGCGGTCCAGGTCAAGGTGCGCGATCAGGGGCCAGGCATTGACCCGAAGTTTCGGGCGCGCATGTTTGAGAAGTTTTCGCAAGCCGATGGCTCGGACCGACGTGCCCAGGGCGGAACCGGCCTGGGTCTCTACATCACGCGCATACTGGTCGAGCGCATGGGTGGCCGTGTGCTGGCGGATTCCGTGGCCGGCGAAGGCGCCACTTTCATTGTGACATTCCCGATCATTGATGCCGGGGTGGTCGACGCCACAACACCTTGGGTGCTGCATATTGACTGCGATGTTGATGCGCGACGAAGGGTGGCTGACTGGTTGTCACCCATGTGCAGCGTTGAAGGTGCTGCCGACCTGCAGCAGGCGCAGGGACCTTTCAAGCATAAACACCCCCCGATCGTCATTGCCGATCCCCAAACCCAGGGCTCTGCCGAAGAGTTCTGCTCCGCCCTGCGAAGACTGACGCACGGTCGTCCGGTGATTCTTTACAGTGACAGTGTCGATGACACTTTT
>CAIVZW010000661.1 GCA_903910495.1 uncultured beta proteobacterium | reverse complement strand
CGGTATCGATCTGGATGATGAGGTCGCGCTGCTCGCGCAGATAGCTGGGTGAAAAGCCCTCGTTATTGCAGAAGCTGCAACCGCCGACGCCGACTAATCCGTCGCGGTTGGGGCAGGTGAATCCGGCATCAATGGAGACTTTTTGCAGGCGCCCGCCGTACTCCTGTCTGGCCCAGTCGTTATAGACATGGTAGCGGTGTCCGCCGAAGCAGGCCAGGTTTGCGGGAGTGCTGCTCATCGTATGGAAGCCTTGTTGACGCTCAGGAGCCTGCGTCCTCGCGCCGGGTAAAAATGTCCCGGACGAGTCCGGCGGGCAGCAGGGCAAATGGACTGGCGTTGAGCATTGAGTTGGAAGGGACTGGAAACGATCTGCTGTCGTCATGGTAATCGCATGTCAGCCGCTTGCGAAGGGTCTTGGTACTACTTTATATTCGTTAAAGGAATAAACTAATAAACAAACAGACTTTGAAGTTCTATGAGGCTTGCCTATAGTGGAGCCGTTCCCGCCGCTATCCGCGCCGTTTTAGAACTTCAAGGAGTAACAAATGCCCCGACTGATCCGCAAACTATTGCTTGCCCTTGTTAGCGCATGGGTGCTGCCGGCGCTGGCCGATAGTGGCCTGCTCAATGTTTCCTACGATGTTTCCCGCGATTTCTACAAGGACTACAACCCGATTTTCCAGAAATACTGGAAGGCCACGTCGGGCGAGTCGGTCGAACTCAAACAGTCGCACGCCGGTTCGAGCAAACAGGTACGTTCCGTTGCTGACGGTCTTGAGGCGGATGTGGTGACGATGAATCAGGCCTCCGATGTCGATTTTCTGGCGGAAAAAGGTCTGGTGGCCAATGACTATGCGAAAAAGTTTCCAAATAACGCTTCGCCCTACACCTCGACCATGGTTTTCATCGTGCGCAAGGGCAATCCGAGGGCCTTGCAGGACTGGGCGGATCTGGTCACGCCCGGCGTGCAGGTCATTCTGCCGCATCCGAAGAACACCGGTAACGGCCGCTATTCCTATCTCGCCGCCTGGGGCTATGCACTCAGGCAGCCCGGCGGCAATGACAAGACGGCACTGGAATTCGTCGGCAAACTGCTCAAGAACGCGCCGCTCTTTGCCTCGGGTGGCCGCGATGCAACGACGACCTTCATGCAGCGCAAGATCGGCGATGTGCTGGTTTCCTTCGAGAGCGAGGCCGAGTTGATTGCCAAGGAATTCGGCAAGGGCGATTTCGATGTGGTTTATCCTTCGCTGTCGATTCTGACTGAATTCCCGGTGGCCATCGTCGACAGGGTCGTCGACAAGAAGGGGACGCGCAAGCTGGCACAGGCTTATCTTGACTATCTGTGGTCAAAGGAAGGGCAGGAGAATGCAGCGCAGAATTACCTGCGTCCGCGTGATGCGGAACTGCTCAGGAAGTATGCGGCACAGTTTCCGGCGATCAAGACCTTTACTGTCGATGAGATCTTCGGTGGCTGGGCCAAAGCGTCGCCAACGCACTTCAGGGATGGCGGCACGTTTGATCAGATTTATCAGAGCAAGTGAGGTGTAACTTCAAAGTCCACCGCAAAGCCGCAAAGAGCACCAAGGAAGCGCAAAGCAATGCTTGCCTAGTGGACCGATATTTTTCAAGAGTCGAGGTTCAATGAAACGCGTTCTCCCCGGCTTTGGCCTGTCACTCGGCATTACGCTGATTTACCTGTCATTGCTCATCCTGCTGCCGCTTTCCGGACTGGCGTTCAAGACGAGCTCGCTCAGCCTGGGCCAGTTCTGGGATATCGCCAGCGGTGAACGAGCGCTTGCGTCATACCGAATAACTTTCGGCGCCTCGCTGCTCGCCGCCATGATCAACGCCGTGTTCGGCCTGGTCGTCGCCTGGATCCTGGTGCGTTACGACTTCCCTGGAAAGCGTTTCGTCGATTCGCTGGTCGATCTCCCCTTCGCTCTGCCGACGGCCGTTGCCGGCATCACGCTGGCCACGCTCTATGCCGGCAATGGCTGGATTGGCCGCTATCTCGAAGCGCTCGGCATCAAGGTGGCGTTTACGCCGCTGGGCATTGTCGTGGCGCTGACTTTCATCAGCCTGCCTTTTGTCGTGCGCACGCTGCAGCCGGTGATCGAGGACATTGAACCGGAAATCGAGGAGGCGGCCGCCTCGCTCGGGGCTTCGCGTCTGCAAACCTTTTCCCGCATCCTGTTGCCGGGAATTTTCCCGGCGCTGCTCACCGGCTTCACGCTGGCTTTTTCGCGTGCCGTCGGCGAGTATGGTTCGGTCATCTTCATCGCCGGCAACATGCCGCTGATATCCGAAATCACGCCCTTGCTGATCATTTCCAAGCTTGAACAGTACGATGTAGTCGGCGCCACGGCATTGGCCTGCGTCATGCTCGTGATTTCCTTCGTTCTGCTGCTGGCTGTCAATGCCCTGCAATGGTGGGCGGCAAACCGGCATCACGGCAAGCACCGGGTGAGTCTATGAACGCGCCATCACGCAAGGCCAATACCGAACCACGCTGGTTGCGCCGGGCGCTGATTGGCACTGGCCTCGGCTTCCTGTTCTTCTTTCTCGTCTTGCCCCTGCTGGCTGTATTTGCCGAGGCCTTCAATGGCGGATGGTCGGCGTACATCGAGGCGCTGAAGCATCCCGAAACCCTTTCCGCGATCGGCTTGACCCTCTTCATTGCCGTCTTCGTGCTGCCCTTCAACATCCTGGCCGGCATCGCGGCGGCGTGGGCCATCGCCAAGTTCGAGTTCCGCGGCAAGAGCCTGTTGATTACCCTGATCGACCTGCCGTTTGCCGTCTCGCCGGTTGTCGTTGGCATGGTCTTCCTGCTGATTTTCGGCGCGCAGGGCGTGTTCGGGCCGTGGCTTTCAGCGCACGACATCAAGGTCGTCTTTGCCCTGCCGGGGATGATCATCGTCACGCTGTTCATCACCTTCCCCTTCGTCGCGCGTGAACTGATTCCGCTCATGCAGGCGCAGGGCCGGGACGAGGAGGAGGCCGCCATTTCACTCGGGGCAAGCGGCTGGAAAATGTTCATTCACGTCACGCTGCCGAACATCAAATGGGGCCTGCTCTACGGTGTAATCCTGGCCAACGCGCGGGCGATGGGCGAGTTCGGCGCGGTGTCGGTGGTTTCCGGTCATATCCGTGGCGAAACCAACACGCTGCCGCTGCACGTTGAGATTCTTTACAACGAGTACAACGCGGTGGGCGCCTTCGCCGCGGCCTCGGTGCTGGCCCTG
>CAIVZW010000660.1 GCA_903910495.1 uncultured beta proteobacterium | reverse complement strand
GTCCTTGGTGGATGCCCAGTCAGAAAGCTTTTTTGCCGCTTCGAGTTTGGCGGTATTTTTGACAATACCAATCGCTTCCAGATCCCAGCCGAGGCCTTCCTTCGGATAGATGATGTCGATCGGCGCGCCCTGGTTGCGCGTGGCGTTGGCGCGGTATTCAAAGGAAATACCCACCGGGAATTCGCCGGCGCCGGCCATTCTGCAGGGCTTGGAACCTGAGTGCGTATAGACGGCGATGTTGTCGTGCAGCTTGTCCATGTAGCTCCAGCCGCCCTTCTCGCCGAAAATCTGCAGCCAGGCGGTGACGTCGAGATAACCGGTGCCGGAGGAAGCCGGGTTGGGCATGACGATCTTGCCCTTGAATTCGGGCTTGAGGAGGTCGTTCCAGGATTCGATGCGCGGCAAACCCTGTTTCTGCATTTCGGCAACGTTGTAGCAGATGGCGGCGCCCCAGACATCCATGCCGACCCAGGTCGGCGGGTTGCTCGCTGCGCGGTAACGCGGCGTGATGTTTTTCAGGTTGGACGGCGCATAGCCTTGCAGCAGGCCTTCACTCTCGAAGACCACCATGCTTGAAGCGGCAACGCCCATGATCACGTCGGCCACCGGCTTGGCTTTTTCGGCCAGAATCTTGGCGGTGATGATGCCGGTCGAGTCGCGTGTCCATTTGAGTTCGATATCCGGGTAGGCCTTGTTGAAGCCTTCCTGGTAAGCCTTGAGTTGATCGGTTTCCAGCGCGGTATAGACGTTGAGTTCGGTTTTTTCAGCATGGGCCGGAAGCGCGGAAGCCAGCGCGAAAGCGGCGATGGCCAGACACCTGGCGATGAGTTTCATGTGCATTGTGTAATCTCCTGAGGTAAACAAAGCGTGAGAAATCCGGGTTTTGGACGGCAGGGCCGTTTCCGTTTTGAAGCCTGAAGATGTCATTGATCTGACACATCTGCTTGCTAAGCTGAAGTCATCCTAGGCTTTGTTTATTACAGATCGTTGACAATAAACAATCAGCAATTGAATAGAATCAGGTTTATTGGAGTCGATGTTGATGTCCGTATCCGTGCTGTCCGGATTCCGTGCCGAGCCCCCCGCATCACGCGCCGATTCGACCGATGCGGCGCTGGCGCTGGTGCAGCGAACCTCGCTCACCCGTCTGGTCGCCGATGCTGTTGAGAACCTGATCCTCACCGGCGCGCTGCCGCCGGGCAGCAAACTCAACGAAGCGATGCTGGCTGATCATTTCGGCGTCTCGCGCGGCCCGATGCGTGAAGCCTTTCGCATGCTTGAAGAATGGGGCCTGATACGCCAGGAGAAGAATCGTGGCGCCAATGTGCGCGAAATCAACCTGGACGAGGCGGCTGAGATTTACGACCTGAGGGCCGGGCTCGATGCGACTGCCGGCCGTCTGCTCGCGCCGCGCATCACGGACGATCAGGTCCAGGCCTTGCGTTCGCTGACTGACGAAATGCAGGCGCTTGCCGAGGCGGAAGGCGTGGATCGTTTTCATTTGCTGAATCTGGCCTTTCACGACCGGATCGTCGAATTTGCCGGAAACAAGAGCCTGAGCGAGGTTTACAGCCGCCTGGTCAAACAGCTCGCGCTCTTCCGCCGCCGCATTCTTCTGGTGCCACGAGCCATTCCGCGCTTTGCCGAAGAGCACAGCGCCATTGTCGATAGCCTCGCGGCGGGCGATGCCGTCGCCAGTGCCGAGACGCTTTATCAGCACGCGCAGGGCGGCAAGGCGCGCATGCTGGAACAGCGTCACGCCTGAGCCGGCAGGTCCTTACTTTACGGAACCCCCGGATTCAAACATGCAGAAGAGTCCCGATACGACCGAAGGCGACGTCAATCTGGGGAACCGCCGTGCAGCGTGGCAGGCCGCGAACATCGGCCCGGAAACGCGCTGCCTGCTTGACGAGGATGCGCGCTGGTTCCTGCACCAGTCGATGTCAACACCCTGCCTCAACGCGCTGTCGGGCGCTTCCGGCGCCTGGTTGACCGATACCGAAGGGCGCCGGATTCTCGATTTCCACGGCAACAGCTTGCATCAGGTCGGCCACGGCCACCCGCGGGTCGTCGAGGCGATCAAGCAAATGCTGGACAGCCTACCCTTCAGCCCGCGTCGCTACACCAATGTCCACGCCGTTGAACTGGCGCGCCGGCTATGCCAGGCGGCACCGGGCAGTGACAACAAGCTGCTGTTCGCGCCGGGCGGAACGGCGGCCATCGGCATGGCGTTGAAACTGGCGCGGCGGGTAACCGGGCGTTACAAGACGCTGTCGATGTGGGACAGCTTTCATGGCGCCTCGCTGGACGCCATTTCGGTCGGTGGCGAAGCGGTCTTTCGCCGCGCCATCGGGCCTTTGCTGCCGGGCAGCGAACACGTGCCGCCGTGTACCCCACGCCACTGCGTCTTCGGCTGTGGCGGGCAATGCGCGCTACGCTGCGTCGACTACATCGACTATTGCCTGGAAAAGGAAGGCGATGTTGCCGCCGTCATCGTCGAGACGATCCGCTCTACCGATGTGCAGGTTCCGCCTGTCGAGTATTACCAGCGCCTGCGCGCCGCCTGCGACCGGCACGGTGCGCTGCTGATCCTCGACGAAATCCCGATTGCGCTGGGGCGCACCGGCCATCTGTTCGCCATCGAACGCTACGGCATCGTGCCCGACATGCTGGTGATCGGCAAAGGCCTGGGTGGCGGAATATTCCCGCTGGCCGCCTTGATCGCCAAGGTTGAATTCGACGTCGGACAGGATATCTCACTCGGCCACTACACGCATGAGAAAAGCCCGGTCGCCTGCGCCGCCGCGCTGGCTACGCTGGATGTGCTGGAAAGCGAACAACTGATCGAACGCAGTCGCCGCCTTGGCGAAACCGCGCTGCAACGCTTGCAGGTTATTGCCGCAGGCTGCGCCGCCGTTGCTCAAGTACGTGGTGCGGGTCTGCTGCTGGCGATCGAATTGCAGGATCAAGCCGCGCGAAGCGCAATCGATCTGGCCGAAGCCGTGCTCTACCGCTGCCTGTCGGCCGGGCTGTCGTTCAAAATCGGGCAAGGCAAGGTGCTGGTCCTCGCGCCGCCTCTGAATATCGGCGAGGCAGATATGTGGCAGGCACTCGATATCCTAGAGGAGGCACTGTACGCCGAATGCTCGGTTTGAGGGTGCGCAAATTCCATTTGCGCACGCGAAAAAAACAGCTGAACGGTTGGTAAGCGAAGGCTGGTCGGCGCGCAACGCTTCGCGTTTCATGCCCTACCGCTACTACGCTGCCAAAATGACGTTACAACACAGGTAAAACCTGGAATCCTAGCCCTTGTAATTAGCCCTGATTTCCGCCATTTTATTGCGCCATTCCGCCAGTTCCTCATCTTCATACTCAAGCTGTAATGCCAGAGCTTCCGTCCTGGAAAGTTTTTTGTCATCTATCCTGCGGGTAAACTTTCCACGCATTCTCGCCAATAAACGTTCAGCTTCTTCATCGCTCAAGAGATTTGCTTTTTCGAGGTACTCTTCTGCAGGTGTTTTCAATTTCATGGGAATTCATCCTTCAAAATACGAAAAAAAGACAATCCATCACTATTCTTCCTTCAATCCGACCGGATATCAAAATTCACTACTGTCCGGTTAAACGAGAAGGCAGATCGCTGTAAGCCATGAATGACGGTCGATTCAGCGCGAAAAAGTTTGGT
>CAIVZW010000659.1 GCA_903910495.1 uncultured beta proteobacterium | reverse complement strand
TGGATCTCGCCAAAATGCACCGAGGCCTCGACATCCGTGCTGAAGACCAGGCGCCCGGCTGCTACGTTGCGCCTGACCATGTCTTCAAGGCCGGGTTCGTAAATGGGAATGCCGCCGGATTTGAGAATCCCGATCTTGCGCTCATCGACATCGACGCAGAGGACTTCATTGCCCACTTCAGCCAGGCAGGTGCCGGTAACCAGACCGACATAGCCGGTTCCAATAACTGTGATTTTCATGCCATCGTCCCAGAAGATTTTGGTGTAGGGGTCTAATTCTATAGCAGGCGACGGTAAAGGCCGATGAGCCTGGCGGCCATGGTTTCCAGATCAAGGTCAAGAACCGCGGCTCGTGCAGAGGCGCGCATGGTTTCGGCCTTGCCCGGGGCAGCCAGTTGATCAAGATGCCTTGCCAGTTGCCCGATGTCCAGCGCATCACAGACAAAGCCATTCTCTCCTGCGGAAACGCGTGCGGCAATGCCGCAGCTCAAGGACGTGATGATGGGCAGTCCGCTGGCCATCGCTTCAAGCGCGGCATTGGGCATGGGATCGTAGCGCGTAGGCAGGACAAATGCGTCAGCCATTCCATAATAGGGGCGAACATCCTGTTGCGGGCCGAGAAAATGTACGCGCGACCCGAGGCCGAGTTTTTTCACTTGTCGCTGGTAAGCAGACAGTTGCCGGTCTTGCCCTACCACGACCAGATGGGCCTGTTGCATCTTCATGCCGGCCAGGGCAGAGAGAAGTTGCGGCATACCCTTGCGCTCAAATCCGCTACCAACAAAAAGAAAAACGGGGGTGTCCGCATCGATCCCGAGCACGAGACGCTGTTTCTCACGCCACTTCCCGGACAGCCGCGGGTGAAAACTTTCCAGATCAACCCCGTTCTCGATAAGGACCAGTTTGCTTTCCGGAACGTCATAGTAACGTTGCATTTCATTGCGAACCATAACGGAGTTGCAAATCACCGCCTTGAGTGCCGCCGAAGCGAGCATCGCCGCTTCCTGCTTCAGGATATTGCGGTGAAAAGGTGAAAACCTGGCGATCATGCGCGCGGTGGCGGATTGGCCGCGCGCACGATGATCCAGCCAGGCCGCATGGACACCATCACCGGCACGGAAAATCATGCATCCCGGGATGCGTTCGTGAGACTGGGTGATGTCGTAGCATCCTTCGCTCATCGCCATTCTGGCGCAGGCCGCAAACGACCGGTCACGCGCCGAGCGGCCGCCGAAAAGCCGGGAGTACGCCGGGTTGCAGATTTTCTGAATGAAGCCTTCCTGTGGCGCGCCTTCCCAGTTGCGCGTGATCAGCGTGACTTCGGCGCCTTCACGAATCAGGGCAGCAAGCGCACGTTCAACAAAGCGTTCAGCGCCTCCGTAGGGGGTGTAGCGCTGGCGGATGATGGCGAGACGGAGGCTTGGTTTCGGACTCGCGCTGCCGGGAAGGGGAAGACTCATTCCGCCAGGAGTTCCTGAACGGCGTGATGAACTTTTTCGACCGAGAGGGAGGTCAGGCAATCGCTGACCTTGCTGCCGCCGCAGCCATCCATGCCGCAAGGCCTGCAGGGGTGGGTGTCGCTGGCAACCACTCGGTGCGCCACTGCCCACGGCCCCCATTCCTTGTCGCCCGAAGGGCCGAAGAGGGCAACCGTGGGGGTTCCCATGGCTGCTGCAATGTGCATGGGCGCCGAG
Organism: uncultured beta proteobacterium; assembly: GCA_903910495.1. The sequence continues at coordinate 15,414 of CAIVZW010000659.1, read as the reverse complement.
TCTACGCCAATGAACAGGCGTGCGCGTTTGCTCAGTGCAGCAAGCTCCTTGAGTGAAAGTTGTCCGGCCAGGCTGGGCACCGCTTGTTCAAGTTGGCACTGAATGGCCTCGATCATGCTCATTTCTGCGGCCTCCGGGGCGGCGCTGAGAACAATCCGATGCCCTTCACTCTGCAGCCGTCTGATCAGCGCAGCCATTTTCTCGACGGGCCAGCATTTGAAATGCCAACGTGAAACCGGGTGGATGTGAATGAACGGCGTGCTTTCAAGCCCTAGATCCTGCAATAGCAAAGCGATCCGGGCATCCGCCTGTTCGCCCGCGACGAGGCACAGACCGCGTTCATCCTGGGCCGGAAACACACCGATTCGCCGTAGGGCATCAAGATTGAGTTCCACGGTGTGGCGAAGGGCTGCGCGCGGGCTGGAGAAAAAATGCGTAAAGGCATTGTTCCACCAGCCGCCACGTCCGCCGATCTTGCGGGCGACTGCCCAGCGTGCACCACACAGGCGGGAGATCCACGCGCCGCGCGGATGATCGGTGAGGTGAACGATCAGGTCGTAGTGACGTTTGCGCAATGCCTGCAGAAGCGCCCACTCTCCCCTGATATGCGCCAACAGTCCGTGATTCTTCCAGTGCCGATCGATGCTATGAATTGTATTGATGGCCGGATGCAGAGTCAGCATTTCAGCCGTGTCGCCATAAACCAGCGCATCGATCTCGGCCTGCGGGATATGCGCCTTCAGCACCGAGAAGACGGGCGAAGAAAGCAGAACGTCGCCGTGATGACGGAGCTTGATGACCAGTACGCGGTGGATTGCGTCGAGGGGAATGGAGTCCTTGAGCATCTGGCCATTTTACCCGTTCATGCAGAGAAGCATCGTATCCTTGCGACAGCTGGAACTGCGGCTGTTACTGATGAATATGCGCAAGAAAAATGCACAATACTTGGCTAGCCAATTACAGTTTTTTCATAACGTAAATGGCAACTTCGCCATAAAAGATTGCTGCGCTACGCAAATATTCAGGTAGACTTTCCTGAAGTTTTTTTCGGAAAGATTCTATTAACAATGTCTTCCCGGCCTGCCTGTTTGATGTGATGTCAATAACTTCAAGCCCGGTTTTACGAGCCATATTGACGACAAACATGGCATCTACAGGAAGCAGATGTCCTGAGTCCTTCTGTCCATTCTCGCCAGGGCCAAAGTATTTGTGAAAACCCCTGAAGAATGCATATTTTCGTGATCGGAAACTATCAACATTAGGTGTCGTCAGTATGATCAGTCCTCCGGGTTTGGCTATGCGCGCGCATTCACGAATAAAGCAGGACGGATTCTCAAGGTGTTCTATGCCCTCTATTGAAATGACCAGATCAAGGCTCTCATCATCGAAAGGTAGCCCCATGTTGCAGTCATGAAGTATGCGTTTGGCAGGATCAAAAACAAAGTTATCGGCTGCGGTAATATCCACAGCAGTGACATTAACGCCGGCTTCGGAGATGCGTCTTGAGAATGAACCCGCGCCGCAGGGAACGTCACATGCGGTGAACGTATCCTCCGGTGCTCCGGCAATGTGATCCAGAACAATCGAAAAGACTCTCTCGTGTGTTTCAGGTGCGGCAGCGTGCTTTGGCCAGTTGCTACGAATCGACATGAGAGTCATACCCTTTTTTATTAATGAAGGACATCAAGTGGTCTACCCGGCGACAAAAAACCGGGAATTCAAACTGTTTCAGATGATTTATGTTTGATCGTGGATCCGGATGCGAGCCGCTTTTCACGATCAGATCAAGCATTCTGGCAAAATCCTGTCCTCCATCCGAGCGCGGGTCAAGATAAAGGTAGCCGCTATCCCCGTCAATAACCGTCTCAATAAAAGGGCCGGATCTTGGAGCAACAACTGGTGTGCCGCACATCTGTGCCTCAATGACGTTTAAACCTAGCGCCTCTCTTTCAGGGAGACCCGTCAGTAAATAATCGATACTGCCATAAACGGGTACTAAGTCGGTTTGCATTCCCCAGTAGCGTACTCGATCCTTTATTGGTTTGACCGCTTTTCTGAACCTCTGAAGCTCGCGGTAACCGACTGCACTTCCGAATACCTCAACCCAAATATTGGGTCGTGCCTGAATCTGCTTCGCTATATGGGTAAATAGAGTGGGGAATTGCTTGAGGTCAGCAATTCTGGAAACGATTCCCAGAGTTATTCCTGGACGTTTCGAATAAGAGCGTTTCCCTCTGACAAGAAATGTTAGCGGCTCCAATCGTGCAAGGAGTTTGTCACGAAGTTTTCTTCGATCCCAGTCAACTAAAGGACCTTGTGAAATTTGCATTCCTTGGCTGGCCTTAATATTTCCTATGCCGTAGAACGGCACAGGAAATATGTTGGTGTAACCGTGTTTACTCAGCGTTTCTATGACGTAATGAGACACTGGCACCAAAAATTTTGCAAAGCGGTAATAGCTTGGCTGTTTGTCGTTGTAGAGAGCTTGATGGGCAAGAGCGACGAGAGTGGTTCTGTCCGATAACGCTCGGATAAGAGTTTCCGGTGCTGAGGAATGTACTACCAGCGTTGATCCATCAGGGATCGAATCAATGATTTCTCTTTCCGACGTTGCCTGGATTATTTGCCCTTGGCCAAGATCGAGCCGTTGCCAATAATCTGCCTTACAGGAAGTAATGATCGTTGTAGGCCACCCGAGGAAGGATAGTGCGCACGAAAAAAAACCTGTAAAAACTTCCGCTCCGCCCAGAGACGGTGAAAGATTGAGTTGGTAAATTGTGCCTTTCTCATTGTTCATGAACAGCCACCATTTCGGTTTGATCGAGCATGGAAAGTGATGCGATTAAAACATCTTCCACAGTGATGTCCGCAACATCGCGCGATACAGCTTGGAGTACTTTGTTAGGCACCCCCCACGGTCGCCACCGCTGGGGATCAGAGTCTCCAAAGAGAGCGATCACCGGTTTGCCTAGGCCAGCCCCGATATGCATGGCACCTCCATCACCACAAATAACCAGGTCGCACAGGGACATTGCAGCAATAAGTTCGCCCAGTTGAGTTGTCGGACAGAGTTGAACAGGAAGTTTCTGTGTGACAAATCTGAAGTGTTCAGCCTTTTCGTCATCGCCGGGATGGAGCGGATTGGATTGCGTGCCAGGTGACCAGAACACTCGAAAAGAGGCCCCACGTGCAGTGAAGAGTTTCTTCGCCAGCAAGGCAAAACATTCGACTGGCCAGCGCTGTGAGGACTTGCGAGCCGACAGGTGTAGGCCAATGAACGGTTTGCCACTTGGTGCAGAGGGCAGCAATCCTGTTTTTAGCAAGCTTGGGTCAGGGTAGATGCGCAAAGGCCCGGGGGGGGATTGGATACCGAGAAGTGACAAATAGTTGTGAGCGGCCTCGACAGCGTGCAGAGACAGGATTTTCTGCAGTGAAATGACGTCAGGCCCCGCAGGTTCGCCGGCCGTAATGATACGTTTTGCTGCCAATAATCGGGCCAGCGAAAGCGACGATTTATTAATGGCAATCACCACATCGAATTGACGCGCACGAAGTTTCCACAATAGAGAAAGCGTGCTTTTCCAGCGGCGAATTACTCCTTGTTCGTTAGCGCCATGCTTCCCTTTGGTGTAGGTGAATACGTCGTTTATATCGGGGTTGTTCGAGATGACTGGGGCGCTGTAGGAGTTTACCAGTGCTGCAATGTAGGCAGTAGGGAACGCGCGTCTCAGGCTGGAAAAGACCGGTGTTGTACAGACCAGATCACCAATATTGTCGCGGCGGATGACGAGAATTTTCATTTCCGGATCCCCGCTTCGGCCCATGTCACAATTGGGCGAAGGCGTTCGACGAACGCATCGAACGAGAATCGGGATAAATGATCAGTCGCTTGTGCTGGTTTCAATGTTGTTTCAAGTGCCAGCAGTTTGTCGAGCAAGCGGGAGAAGTCGGCCCCCTCATCTTCACGTGGGTCTCTATAGAAATAACCGGTGACGTCTTCTGACACGGTTTCGGTGAAAGGAGGTGATTTTATCGCCAATACGGGCAGGTTACAGGCTTGTGCCTCAATCACGTTAAGGCCGAGAGCCTCTTTCTCGGGTAATCCTGTCATCAGATAGTCAAGCTGTGCGTAAACATTCCTTACATTGTCCTGGTGACCCCAGAACCGAACACGGTCGGCAATCGGCTTGAGTGTATTCTCCAGATCACGAACCGAGGCGTAACCTCCACTGCCAAAGATCTCGATGTTGATGCTTGGGAAGCGTATCAGAATTGGCGTCAGCAAGAAAAAAAGGAGTGGAAATTGCTTGATTGGCGTCAGTCGGGAGACGATTCCCAGCGTCAGGCCGGGGCGCCTTTGGAAGGTAATTTGTTTTACAAATGGCTTGGTGAAGGGCTGGAACTTTCCCAATAATCGGTCGCGCAGCTTTCGCTGATCCCAGTCGTAGCGGGTATGATTTTGAATCTGCTGGACGCCAGTAGTGGAACGACCGCTCAGTTCGGCAACTCCATAAAGTGGTTCCTGCCAGGATAAGACGCCCGCCGAGATCAGTCCTTCGCGTACCCAGCTAGATACCGGAAAGACCATGTTGTGCCCGTCAAAACTGCGTGGATTTCGGCCTTGAAGCGGCATGTGCGCCATGGCGGTCAGTAACCAGCGTGGATCATGTTTGCTTATCAACTGTTTTGGCAGTGGACCATGGCCGAGAAGCCAGAGCGTTTCGTGTGGCAGCGCCTTCAGCACTTCTTCGCTGCTCGAGGCTCGTTCAATTCGGGTGTTTTCCGGCAGGCCGAGTCGTTCCCAGAACGTGGCGTCGGGATGCGCGAAAAGCCGGGTCGGAATGCCAAGACGGTCGAGCGCGCGGCAAAGGAACGCGGTGTAAACCTCACCGCCACCGAACTGCGGTTGCAGATTGATCTGTGTCAGCTGCATTGCTGTTTTTCCGATGCTTGAGCCATGACAATGGCGCCAACCAGCAATGCATACATTTCGAGTCGAAAACCTGAGAGGTGTCCATCAAGGAGGCAGCGCAAAAGATACGCAACGACCGAAAATGCCAGTATCAATCCGGTCGGCGATCCTTCCTTCCGAAAAGCGCGCCAGCCGGTGCCAATCAGTGCGCCTGAGAGCGCAAGCCAGAGGATGAGACCGGGAACGCCATTGGCCAGGGTGAAATCGAGCAGGCCGGAGTGACTGCTTTCGAGACCGGTCTGCACATTGTATGAACGATTGACAGCCCAGCCGAAGGCCTGGTGGCCGTAACCAAGCCCGAGGGGATAAACCTGTATTTGCTCGATGGCGACCTTTGCCCACGCCAGTCGCGAGTAGGCTGACTCTTCGACAGCTTCACCATTCGACATAAGTGGGCGCGGATATTTTGCACCATCAAGCCAGGCCAGGTTGTTTTTAATATCGAAGGCGGCACTCGCCGCTTCGGAAAAACCTTGCCAGCGAGAATCACTTCGTAGTCCAGCCCAGCCGATTGCTCCTGATAGTATCAATAATATGATTAATGCAGGCAGAGCTTTCCCGCCAGCACGATTGGTAGTCACAAAAAAGATGACGGCACTTAGCACGAGCAAGATAACTGTAATGATTACTGCATTTCTCGCTAGAAGCGTAACAGTAGCAATGATTGAAAATGCCAGCATTATCAGAATAACTGGGATTGATACCAAGGCATGATCGGAAAAGCGTTTTGAAAAAGAGGAATCGTGCGTTAGCAACTCGCTGAGCAACAGTGCAATCAGCGTGGTCACGATCATGCTGTGATAATCTTTTTGGGCAAAAGGGGTCTGCCCGAACGGATAAACCCCAGTCTGTATCCATTGCCACGCCTGATAACCTAACAAGAGAACAATATGGGAAAAAAGTGCCAATACGATAGCAGCAAGAGGGCGCTTGATACCCCGGTGATGGGAAATAAGAATGGCGCACCCTCCAGTCATTGCTACCAATAATTCGTTCAGCCAATCACCGCGCATATGGTCAAGAGCCAAGTGGGGGTAGGGTGAAATCAGTGCAGACTGGAAAAGCAACCAGCCCGTCAGTATCGTCAGCAACCAGCCGCAGAGGCGAAAGGTCTTTAGCCTCTGCCAGTCAATAATCAAAGTTTTATCCCTCCTGATGGTCCATAAGCAAGAGATCAAGCCAATCATAAGCAATAAATTGCGTAACGCAATTGTGTGTGGGATCGGGTAGATGAAATAGAGCGCAAATAACCAGACTGGCAGCCACCACGCCCAGAATGTGTTAGCCATCAAGACCTCCGAAAAGGATGCACTTAGGAATCGAGCAAAAATAACATGAACAATACGATTTAGACGATCTGACTTCGAGGCATCAATCGATAGTTCCACTCGCCATGAAATTCGTCGCATTCAATGGCGAGCGCAGCTAGTTCCTCGTCGGAAATTTTGATTCATAGCCTGTAGATTTATTCATCAAGAGCGGCGTTGATGCGCAAGCCTTCTTGGGTCGTCGTACTTCCGATCAAATTGACTACGACTTGACGGCTAACCAGCGGGCGTCCTCTCCAGTTGGCGGTGATGTGGCAGAACATGCGGTGTTCAATCTTGTTCCATTTGTTGGTACATGGCGGGAAATGACAGACTTGTATCTGCAATTGCAGTGCATCGGCGAGAGTCTGCAACTCCCTACGCCACAAGCGCACACGATAGCCATTGCTGCCACCGCAGTTGGCGGTTATCAGCAGGCGACCGGGATGTTGATATACAGATTGACGGCTCTTTTGAAAAACGAGTGGGTTAAGCGGCATGGGGGTTGATTTAGCTAAAATCGAGCTTGCAGGCGAGGAGGAAGACGACCGTGCGGATCGTGGAGAAATTGCCATAGCCGCGCGCCTTGCGCTTGGCCGCCTGAAACAGAGAGCCGGCCCCGGTGGGTAACCCGGACATCATGCCGCGATTCTCTCTTGCGGCAGACCCGCGTAGTAGATCGTATCGGGCGTCTTGCCGTCAAGCGACTGATGCGGTACGCGGGTGTTAAAGAAGTTCAGATACACACCCAAATTGGTCTTGGCGGCGGAGACTGAATCGTAGGCTTTCAGATAGACCTCCTCATACTTGACGCTTTTCCAGAGTCCTTCTGTAGCTTATATTTCTGACTGCTGAGTAAGTGCTAATAAAACAGAAATTGTTCTGTAGCGTAAAAAGGCCGATAGGGATGCATCCAGACCATGTGTACCAAGCTATGGTCTTTCAGTTTATCCCACAGCCTCTCTTTACCCGGAATTACATCCGTTGTGACAGAGCTGGCATAGATCACTTATCACTTGGACAGTCTTGCGGCCATTCAAAATTGAAGTGTTCATTATACTTCGTGATATCGAAATTGTCTGTCCTCCTACGCATCTCCTACGCTCCGCCGAAAAAGACTTCGAATTCAGGGCAATTGCATTTGGACTCAGGTAGCCAATCCGAGCAATGAGGCGCGATAGTCTGGAATTCGGTCGGCTGTTTCGCGGCGGCTACGCAGGCTTCGTTTTGGGTATCGGTGATCCTGACGCAGCAAAGTCAGGGCGAACTTGCGCAAGGCTGACAGGTTCTTCGGGGCATGGCTTTTGCCAACCCGGTAGGCGTCTTCGTGGAACGTGACATTGAGTACCAAATGCAAACTATTTTCGATCCCCCAATGACGGCGCGCTGCGTTGGCAAAGGTTTCGGCATTGGCAATCCCCTTCGACCCGATGTAGAACGCACGCTCAGTCGAAGTCTTGCCCTTGATCTCGCGTACCCGTTCCACCATGCCGACGCCCACCAACTTCGGCTAGTGCTGCCGGATCGATCACTCCAGCCAAGTCAGATCGGTCACCCACAGATGGTTTCTGGTTTCGATCATGCCATGGTCTTTCCCGACCGTCTGATAGCCGCTGACCGGCAAGGTGCCAAACCCGCCCGTATCGCCCTCGGCAAATCTGCACACAGCGCCATCAGAATCATCTCGCGCAGATCATGCCGTTGCGCCGGTCCCGTGCGCGGGTCTTGCAACTCAGCAAATGCCTCAGTCAGCGTCATTTCCAACCTCGACAAAAATCGAGAGTAGACGCCATTTCAACCGGGCTTACAAGCCCCCGTCATAACTCATTGCTTGTAAACGAGTTCCCTCCAGGGTTTACGACATCTGCGTATGCGATAGCCCTGACTTCGAATTGACAGCGGCACCCAACGTCAGTGATACTCCTTGAGGACGCTTTGGGTTTTCTATTTTTCACGACCCCGCATAAACAGATCACAAAGAGATATCAGCAATGACAATGAAATTATTCATCAAGTATGCTCTACGCGCTCGCAGTATTTCTTTCGCCAGAACTGCTTTATCGCAATCCCCAACTGGCAACTTGTACAGCATCAACTACCGAGGTAAGCCAGTTTTCTACCGGGAGGGTACAAGCGATGGAGGTGTTATCTATGAAATTTTATTTAAGGGGCGCAAGTCCGAATACTGGCATTCACGCTTACCTCAATCCAATGAAGTGGAAACGGTCCTAGACATAGGGGCAAACATAGGCGCAGCAACTGTGTATTTTAGTGAACTCTATCCATATGCCAAGGTTCATTCATTTGAACCTATTCCAAGTAACTTTGAGCTTCTGCAGAAGAATGCACAATCACGTAATGTTGCTCCTCGGATTAGCTGTCATGCAATCGCGTTATCCGACAAGGATGGTGAACTGGAAATGATACATTCGCCAGATTGGAGCAATGATGGAGGATGGTCTTTCTATCAGCGCGGAGCGGTGGGGTCTGAAACAAAGATTTCAATACCGGTACGGAAGAGCGGAAACTTCTTGCGGGAACTTGGCGTTAATAGAGTAGATGTAATAAAAATTGATACGGAAGGTGCCGAGAAAGAAATTTTATATGGCCTTGATGACGAGTTGCTCACCAGCGTGAAATATATTGTTGGCGAGTTGCATGGCGAGCGCGATTTCGAATTGCTGGATTGGTTGGAGCAGAAAGGCTTTGACATTGAATGCAAGAAAAGCTTTGGGAAACCCTGTTTTATTTTCATGGCCATAAGCGTATCCCACCGTAAGCATTAACCGTGTAGGTATGGACATTTATCGAATTCGTTCCTGATCGGAGAAAGTGATCAGAGTGGCCACGTTAGCCTGCACGTGACAAGTGAGTAAATGATTTCAGATAGTTACGGGCAATCCGGCGTCGTTGACGCCAGTCTACGGCATTTTTCCAGAGCAGGGAAAACAGGCCGCTACTGTAAATCTCGCGATAACGTTCGCGCTGCCACTGAGCATCAGGCAGTTTTTCTATTTTGTGAAAAATGGAGATGCTGCCGTCAACTGCTTGCCAGCGCAGCAGACGCGATAGTTCTTCATCGTACTCCCCATTGTTTGAGATTCCGGTCAGTGTCCTCGCGTTGACGACACTGCTGTCAATGATTATTTTAAGGCGGCGCCGATTCTGCTCGATGGAGAAATGCCGGATTGGAATGCGGTAGGAGTAAAGCGGTGTTGCGTCATATCTGATGCGCTTGGCCTTGAGCAGTACTTCTGTTGTCCAGATGACATCTTCGTAAAGAATACGAGGAGTAAAACTGAAATTGTGCTGCAGCAAAAAATCTCGCCGATAAAGATGCATCCAGACCATGTGTACCAAGCTGTTGTTTTTCAGCTTATCCCGCAGCCACTCCTTGCCCGGTATGACATCGGTCGTAATCGAGTTGGAATAGATCACTCGGTCAGCTTCGCGGCCTTCAAAATGGAAATGTGCATTACATAGCGAGATATCGAGATTATCTGCCAGCGCCATGCCTAGCAGATGTTCATACATCTGCGGAGCAGCGAAATCGTCTGCGTCTGCAAAAGCGAGATAGCGTCCCCTAGCGTGCTGCATCCCCGTATTGCGCGCCACGGCCTGGCCACTGTTTTCCTGCCAAATGATGTGCATCTGCGGCATTTTGGCCGCATACTCCTGCAGAATCTCCGGGCTCTCATCGGTTGATCCATCATCAACAATGATGAGTTCCTCTATCGGATGTGTTTGCGTTGCCACGCTATCCAGGCATTCCCGCAAGTAGGGTGCAACGTTATATACAGGGATGATCAGGGTAAGCAAAGGTGCGGTCACAACATGCTCCCATTTTTTTTTGCATGCCATGTGAGCAGCGTCTCATGAAAGTTGATTGCCCGATTTCGGTAGGTATGATTAGCCATGACGTGATGGTAGCAGCGCTCTGCAAGGTCGCGGGCATGATCGAAATGGTTTAGCCAGTATTCGGTTTTTGCGACGCAATCGTCAATGCCATCAAACTCAGCCCAGTTTCCTCCAATCGTGAAGTCGTCACGAGCATGCGTACGTTTATCGCAGAGCAGAAAACCGCCACAGGCCGGAATGCCGAAACAGCGTTCGGGAAGCCCTGATGCCACAGCTACCTGATACTCACAGCGAGCGCCATAGTTTAGGTTGATGCGTGAGGTTTGAATCAAAGCAGTTTGCTCGGCGATGCTCATGTCTTCGGCTTCGCGGAACAGGAAACTGATGCCGCGTACCTGAAGGCGCTTGCTCAGATCAAGAAAGAAACGCTCACGATCTGCGTCTTCTTTGTGGCGGCTCCCATTCATGCCACCAAAAAATGAGACGTCGTAGCGGAAATTGTTGGTGTCGCGTAGTTGGATTAGATTCGCTTCAACTGGAGTTTCGAGATGGTAAATGTTGGTATCGGCAGCATTTGCAAGATAAAGCACATTGTCGGCATAGCGGCGCGAATCAATCAAAGAGTGGGAAGCATAGATGTCAAGAATTTTTGCCTTGTCCAGCAAATCCAGACGCCACGGCTGACGGTTAAGATAGTGTGGGGCGTCTCGATTCCAAGCCATGAGGGGGACGGAAGACTTCTGCAATCTGCGTTTCAATCGCCATGTTTCAATTGGGGAACGAAGTGCAAAGTAAAACCAGATGATGCACGCGATTCCATCGTCAAGTGGATGATCGGCAGGAACTTCGTCGAGTGAACGAAACAAAAGCCCGAGATTCTCCAGTTCGGCTTCCAGGGCTGGACACAGGCCACGACCGTAGGGGTGATAAAGCACCTTTCTTTCTGGAGAGAGGATCATGGTGAACTAATTGACTCGGCGGGCAAGAAGCCTGCTGTGTATACGTTTTTTCAAGTGTTCAAACAGTTTAGTTAGGAAATTACCAAGCCCGGAAGGGAGCGGTACTAGGAAACGGTGACCTGTTGATTTTGAGGCAAGGCTACCAAAGGCTGGATACGTTTCCTTTATTGCTTTATATTCACTCTGTGCATCAGCACCTATTGCTCGCAGTTTGTCATAGAAGGGGCCATTTGTCAGCGAAACTGCTTTTGTATGTTCAACTCTCGTGGCATCAACTATTGCAATCTTTTCTTCCCCGTTCAGAAGTGATGACCACGCATAGTCAATACCCCAAGTGCTTTTGTTGATGCGGAAAGTCGGCCTTAAGCGTTTAATCGCAGCCTTTGAGAAGCATGGAGCCATAACTTCCACAAAGCGGGTTTGGCGAACTGTGCAGATAGGGTTCCATAACGTGACATGATGGTTGGCGTTGGTGCCCCACTTGAGAGCTGGCTGCGCGAGATAAAGATTGTGGCGTGCGCAAAGATTGAAGAAACAGGAAATTTCCCCTGCGGAAAACTTGATGTCGTCATCAAGTGCGAGTACGTAGCTGTATCCGTGGTCTGATGGCAAGATCGAAAGGAAGTCATCAAAAGCTTCAAGCTTGTTGAAACCGGTTCCTACATAATACTCAGCCATTGTTTCTTCCGGCGCATCGGCGTACCAACTGACGCAGCAGTCCCAGTTCCTTTGTGGGTCTTCTGCAATCGCCGTGCGATGAAGAGAACTTTTCCCCGCACGAAAAAAAACAAGAAATTGTCGTGTCGTCTTAGTGCCCACTGCTAGGTCTTTCTGCGGATACGTGCAGTACGAAGCCTGCAGTATCGCCATCTCCGATAGCGTTGAGGAATTTTGCGAATTCTATCGTGGTTGACTGATTCTCCGGCGAGGCTGCGCCATATCTGCCGCATTCTTGCGCTATCTGTGATGCGGGAATGTCTCGCATGTAGGCTTCACTTGCGGCAAATTGGCTGGAATCGGAATCAAAGAAAATGCGTTCAATCTTCAGACCGCACCGTGTGGCGAGGATCTGCATTGAGCAGGGGTTTGGGACGAAAAGATGCCTGGGTGCATCTAGTGCATACCAGTGTTCCCTATATTTTCGCCAGGCATAACCTCCTGCAACAGGTATCCTGATCAATATCCGACCGTTTTCGTTTAGCAACCGGGAAGCATCGATCAGCGCTTGCTGGGGTGCTGCCATATGCTCTAGCGAGTGATGAAACATGATTAGATCGTAGGCGCCTTGTTCTTCCTGAAGATGCTTGTTGTCGATGCACAATCCGTTGCCATGATCGATTGGAGTGGCGTTGAACGGATCGATACCCCTCAGGCGCAGAAAGCCGTCACGTTGCATTTTCAACAACAATTGCCCACTGCCACTTCCGACGTCGAGAATGCTGGAGTTGATGCTTATGCCTATGTCGGTCAGCCAGCCGAGGTATTCCGGCCTGCGACGTGAGGCAGACGCAAACAAAGAGCCTAATACCCCAGGATGGCCGAGCCAGGCTTGTGTACGTTTCCGGCGTAAAGCCACTTCGAGCGGGTTCGATTTCCGGCGCTTGGCTGTAGAGTATGAATAATAGTTAGAAGGGTAGTGCTTTGACATATCATCAGGGATTGCAACAATTTGTATTGCACCGCAATTAGAGCATTCGAAATAGTCGAACATTTCTCTGGTGCCGAAATACATTTCGCGAACCGCAAATGTTTCGTGATGGTCGTCGGTTTCGCAAATTAAACAGCTGGCTTGTGTTGTTTTGAGCATGGCAGTCCAGACGATGTGTTAATCAAAATACTCTTGGCGGATTTTTGGAGGGGGATCCGATAGAGCGTGTTGGGCGACTTGCCAAACACGCTCAACTGAAATCTGTGACATCGGAGTTTCTGGTGTTGCTTCGCTCTCGGGTGTTGGATGGTCAATGATGTAAGCGCATGGGTGATCAAGTGGGCGAAGCCGACGGCTGGGTGCTTTGCTGTGATAGAGCGCAACCATGGGTCGGTGCAATGCACCCATGAGATGGGTGGGGCCGGTATCAACGCCGATATAGAGGTCGACTTCGTTCATGAGGGCACCTGTCTGCCGAAGCGTGAGTTGCCCCGCATGCAGCGTTGCTGCCGAACCAAGGTGTCTGGCGAGCTGTTCGGTGCGAACTTTCTCTTCGCTTCCCCCAAAAATCAAAAAGTGCGCATGTGGCATTGCCCCTCGGATGCGTTCGGTAAGTGCAATGAAATGTTCCAGCGGCCAGTCGCGATAGGCTCGGGTCGGGAAACTAGCGACTTGGAGGCCAATCAGTGCATGACAAGGCTTGGGTAGTGTTCTTGCCAATTCCGATTGCGCCCAGTCAGCCTCTTCAGGTGTGACGACGTAATCCAGTTGTTTTCCCTTAGCTGGGAAGCCCGCTGCCTCGGGCAGGGTAAGCAGATAGTCTACCGCATGCATAGGCATCGGGTCACAGGCTTCAGCGATGCGGTACAAGCGACGGTTCAGCGAATCATTATTTTGCCTGAATGCAACGACCCGACCTGAGACACGCAGGGCGTAGGCAACGAGCGGTTCATCGAAACCAAAAACAAAAGCGAGATCGTAGCATTTGCCACTAAAGCGTCCGAGAAACGGAGCGTAGGTTTTTGTGATCGCGCCAATTTTTTTCAGGTACGGCAGGTGGTTAAGCACTTCTGCCCGCTTTGGATGACCGAGGAAGGTCAGATTTACGCCGGGGTTCGCTGAGGCAATTGCGCGCAGGCTGGGCGTAGTGAGTAGTGTGTCGCCGATCCGCGTGACGTTGATCACGAGAATTCTGGTTGCGCTGTTCTTCATGGCTTTAGTCTCGCGGGCTGCATTGGCTTACGTTTGTGTTGCCACATCGAGAAAAATTTGTTCCATCCTGGCAATCATTCCTTGCAGGGAAAAACGCGTCTCGGCCCGATGCCGTGCCTGCTGTCCAAGAAGTGTTACGAGTTGCGGATCTGCTATCAATCGGCCAATTGCGCCGGCAAGTTCGTCAACATCCCTTGGGGAAACGACGAGTGCTGTTTGATTGTCATCGACGGCTTCGAGAATGGCGCCAATCGGTGTGGTAACGATTGGCAATCCGGTCAGCATGGCCTGTATGATCGATTGGGGAACACCTTCGTTGGCGTAGGAGGGTAAACAAAAAATATCAAGCGCACGCATCCATATCTCTGTTTCGGATGTTTGGCCAACCAATACGACTTGATTTTCAAGGCCAAGTGACTTGATTCTCGCATTGATATTTTCCTTCTGCGGCCCTTCGCCGACGATCAGCAGCGTCCAGTCCGGAAGATTGAGTTTGGCAAAGGCTTCAAGCAGGTAAAGGTGTCCCTTCCAACTGCGCAGTGTGGCGACGATGCCCAGATAGTGACGGTTTGCATCAAGATTCAGCGCCTGACGTACTGCCATCTTGTCGCCCGGTGCAAAGCGTACAGGGTCAATCCCGGTCGGTACCGAGGTCACCCGGTCGGGCAGCAGTCCGAGATCGTGGATCAGCGTTTGCCGCAGGGATTCGCCGGTGGTTACCACATGCCGGGCTGAACGGCCGTAAAGCCATTTCGCTGCGGCATTGACGGCTATGGGTGCCGAGATGTGGCGGGTACGCACAACGGCTGGCGGCTTGGCCAGCGTTGCACAGGCCAGCCCGGTCAGCCAGCTGTCGGTTGAACTGTGGGTATTGACCACATCAGGGCGATTTGCAAGCAGCCAGCGGCGCAATGCAAGCAGACCGGACAAGCGTTTCCGGCCGATCGGCAGCGCGCTGACCGGTACGCCAAAGCGCGGCGCTTCTTCGAGAATGCGTGCCTGTGGTGCGCACAGCACCGAAACCTCGTGGCCGCGGGCAATCAGGCCGCGAGCTTCTTCAAGAATGCGGATCTCCTGCCCGCCCCAGCCGCAGGAAGCCTCGGTGTGTACGATTCTCATGTGGCGCTCCCGGGGTGTTCGGCAAACTGGAGCTTGTAGAGCTGAGCGTAGACCCCGTCGTGGGTCAGTAACTCGTGATGTGTTCCTGTTTCAACAACCTTGCCATGCTGCAGCACGACAATGCGGTCAGCGCGTTCGACCGTGGATAACCGATGGGCAATGACCAGTGTCGTCCGTCCCTGGATCAGGGCTTCGAGCGCTTCCTGCACCTGGCGTTCTGACTCGTTGTCCAGCGACGAAGTGGCTTCATCGAGAATGAGGATGGGAGCGTTCTTCAGGATCGCACGGGCTATGGCAATACGCTGCCGCTGCCCCCCGGACAGTCGGGAGCCGTTTTCG
>CAIVZW010000658.1 GCA_903910495.1 uncultured beta proteobacterium | reverse complement strand
GTACCCAAGGCGCCGCTGGCAAATTTCAGTGCGGCGCAGGCCGTGTCCTCGGCTTCAATTCCGAGATGAACGCGGCGTGTTTTCCAGGCAAATACTTCGCAGGGCATCCCGGCAAACCATTGCAGCAGATCGACGGCATGGATGGCCTGATTGATGACCGCGCCGCCGCCATCGAGGGCCAAGGTGCCTTTCCAGCCGTTGTAATACGCTGCCGTGCGATGCCATTTGACATAGGCACTGCACAGGCACAGCCGTCCGAAACGGCCTGAATCGATGGCTTCCTTGACGGCGCGGGCGCCTGCGGAAAAACGTGCCTGGAAAATTGCCGCGATCTTTACACCGGCCATGCTGGCTGCGTCGAGCATGGTGTCAACGCGTTCGACGGTGATTTCAAGCGGCTTCTCAACGATCAGGTGCTTGCCGGCACGGATCGCTTGCAGCGCCGGTTCCAGATGGGCGCCACTCGGCGTCACGACGCACACCACCTGAATGTCCGGGCGGGCAAAGAATGCCTCTGAATTATCGGTATAGAAGGGGACGCTGTGCTTTTGCGCAAAAGCTTGTGCCTCGTCCATGGTGAGGCCGAGGACTCCGGCCAGCCGGATATTGTGTTCAGCGGCAAGCGCCTTGATGGCCAGGGCGTGGTAGTTGGCAATCATGCCGGCGCCGACAAGGCCGAAACCGATCGTGCTTGTATCCTTGTTCATGCTCAAATCCTTTCTGATTGTTCCTGTGCCCTCAGGGCTAATTCACACACCTTGAAGCAATGTGCGTGGCTCATTGCAGTTTCTGTTCTGGCGAAAATATCGTGCTGCAAGTTCGTGTAGTACGGGAGGGCTGCTGTCGAGCAGTCGATATAGCGACTGCCTTCGTGATTGACGAGAAACAGGTGATCCTTGCCGGGTCGACCGGAGATGTCGATGTATTTGCGCAATTCGATATAACCATCGCTGCCGAGAATGGTCAGGCGGCCATCTCCCCAGGTATCGAGACCGTCCGGCGTAAACCAGTCAACCCGGATATAGCCGCTGGCCGAGCCATGAGCAAGCATGATTTCGCCAAAGTCCTGCAAACCCGGATCGTCGGGGTGCCCCAGATTGCCGACCCGCGAAGCAACGATGCGCGCATCGTCGGCGCCCGTAAAATGCAGAAACTGGTCGATCTGATGCGAAGCCACATCAACGAGGATTCCGCCATAAGCCTGTGGATCGAAGAACCATGCGGGCCGCAGATGACGGTTGAGACGATGCGGGCCAAGGCCAATAGTTTGCAACACCCGCCCTATGGCACCGCTGCGCACCAGTTCAGTCGCCGTGGTGACGGCGCGCACTTCAAAACGCTCGGTGAAGTTGACCGAGAAAATCCGCCCGGTTTCACGCTGCACGCGCTGGACCTCGGCCAATTGCTCGAATGTCGTCACACCCGGCTTGTCGGCCATGAAATCCTTGCCATGACGCATGGCTTCGATGGCCAATCCGGCGCGTTCGCAGGGTATTGCGGCGCAGGTGATCAGATGAACGCTTGTATCTTCAAGCAACTGTCGTCGATCGGCAACGCGTGGAATGGCAGGGAAACGCTCGACAAAGCCATCCAGCGTGCGCACATCGCCATCGTGCGTCCAGTAACCCGCACATTCGGCGCCGATATTGAGCAGGCTGCTCACCTGATCGTAAATGTGACGGTGATCAATGCCGATCACACCGAATCGCAATTTCGGGAAATTACTCATGCGTTTTTTCCATGAAATGAGGAGAGGGTTCGGATCGTACTGGATTCATCATTCAGCCCTTATTCCTTCAACTCTTCATGAACCAGAAACTTCCGCAACCATCCGAAGGCATTGAGCTGGGAAAGTGCCATCAGGATGATGGCTATGGCAAAAATCAGGCTGATCGGGCGAGTAAAAAATGGCGACGGATCACCTGAAGACAGGACCAGGGCACGGCGCAAGCTGTTGTCCGCCATCGGCCCGAGAATGATGCCGAGCAGGAAGGGGGCAGCCGGATAGGACATTTCTCGCAACAGCAGGCCGACCACGCCGAATACAAACACC
>CAIVZW010000657.1 GCA_903910495.1 uncultured beta proteobacterium | reverse complement strand
TGGATCTCGTCGAGCGCTTCGAGCAGGGGTAACTAAATGGCTACTGAACTTGAGCAGACACTCTTCGAAGATGAACTGCAAATGGTTCAGAACTTGCCTGAAGCACGCCGCTGGCAACTCGAGCGGGACAATACCGTCCCGCTCGGGTTGTTTGCGGTCATGCACCCCATCAGCAAGTCTACTGAACTGTACAAGGCACGGATCCGATGGACAGACTACTTCGGGCCGTTTTCCATGAAATTCATAAACACGGAAACCGGCGTCGACACCGATCCCAAAGCGTGGCCAAGATGCTTTGGCTTTCGTCCGGGTTCATTGGACGCTTGTCTTCCTTGGACGGCTGAGGGTCACACCTTGCACCCGGAATGGAAAAACTCGGGGGCGAACGCGTTTCCACGTGCTGAATTGCCCTTGCAGCATGCGCTACTGCGCATTCAGCTCGCCTTGGACACTAGCTACGAGGGAAGGGGTAATTCATGACACAAATACATTGGTTACTCCCAGCCAACCTACTGGTTGAGTCAATTGCCGTCATGAGACCTCACGGAGCGAAAGGCAGTGAAGGACTGGCGTTGTGGCTTGGTACCGCCCAGGCTTCCCGAATTGAGGTAACGCATCTTGTTGAGGTCTTTGGGCCTGGGTTTGTGACCACCCCGCTGTACATGAACCTGTCACTGCGGGCAATGTCTGTCTTGACCGATCTCGCGGACACGCTGGGCACCTTCTTGATTGGGCAGATTCATTCTCATCCGGAAAACTTCCTGGATTTATCAGACCTCGACATACGACAGGGCATCCGCAGTCCAGACTATCTTTCCGTTGTGTGTCCTTATTACGCGCAAAGGCCCTTGGCAGACTATGCTCGATGCGGCGTACATGTCTTTGAAGGTTCGCGCTATCGCCGGCTGCCCCCGGTCGACATTTCACGTCGACTTCTGGTGGGTGACACCCGAGTTACGAGAATCAAATGCGAGGTCCCGGCATGAAAGTAGATACGAATAAAGCAATCAGTCGACCACTAGCGGTAGCCATAAAACTTGCTGGAAATTCGATCGTTCAGGTCAACGTATATACCAAGTTGGTTGTGCTGACTGGCGACCGCAATGTCTTGCTGTCGCAAAATGGCCATTGGTGCTTCATGGACGCGCTGACACTCTTGTCCCGTATTGTGGGCAACCTTGTTGTAATGCTCCCCGACAATGTGCCCAAACTTACGGCTGAGGCAACTGAGTTCTGTCAGCGTGCTTGGCATCACGGTTCGCTCCGAGTAATCAATACGATTGATCTTGACCTACTCGAAACTGCCGATGCGATCCTGAACGTCGGAACCCGAATTGACCAATCCCGGCCATGGACCGTCGTCAACTCGAACGGATGGGTCGCTCGGGTTTCGTCGGGTCAGGAGCCACTGCCCGATGACGTCGATCAATCGAACCCGATGGCGGCGTTGATGGCTGCTTCGTTCGGCGCCACCGAGGTCTTCAAGAGAATCTTCGAAGTACCACAGGAGGTCGCACCATTATGGGATAGATTCGAGTTCTCCCTATTCGAGCAGACGACTACACCCACGTCGTGTGGCCCGAGACTTATCGATGAGATCAGAATTCCCGATACGCTGATGATCGGCGGTGGTGCGATTGGGAACGGCATAGCTCTTATTGCTTCACGCCTACCTCTGAGTGGGCGCATCCATTTAGTTGATAAGCAGGACTACGCCGACGAGAACCTTGGCACCTGTATACTGACCGAACGAGAGGGTTGGCTCGGCGAACCTAAAGCGGTGCGACTCGCCGCTTGGTTAAGACAACGCAGCGTACTGACGGTCAGCGGCGAAAAGGCTCTGATTGAATCAGCGAAGTCTGGACCGACCGTTACCAGCCTCGCGATCAACCTCGTACTAAACGGGCTTGACGATCCTGAAGCGCGGCGCAGTGCACAAGACCTTTGGCCGGCGATAATCGTTGACGGTGGAATCAATGAAATCGGCGCAGCTGTTACTCAGTTTCGACTTGATCAGCAGGGGCATGCTTGCCTCAAATGTTGGTTCGAAACGGAACAGGTCGATGAACGAAAAGAACAGAGCCGATTGACAGGCTTAAGCATCAACTCTCTCACTGATGGTGGCCGCCAGCTCACCGACGAAGATATTGCGCGTGCAGCGGAAGATAAACAAGCATGGTTGCGCGAGCGGAAGCAGGAGAGGAAAACCCTTTGCTCAATTATCAGCGAGGCTGCTCTTACGTTGAAACTGGGAGTCGATGTAGAAGATGGGTTCACGCCGTCCGTTCCATTTATTGCTACTGCGGCGGCGGCAATGGTCATGGCTGAAGCGATAAAGGCGCTTGTTTTTCCTTCGACGCCGATCGTGGCGAATTTTCAGATCGCTAACCTGTTCATTGGCCCAGAGGAATCATCGATAAGTCTTTCGAGATTTCCTTCTCGAACGTGTCAGTGCGTTGTACACCGCACGACAATCGACAACCTGGCCCAAAGAAAAGCAATGAGGTCATCAGTGCTAACTACAATGAATTATTGAACGTGGTATAAGTAGGTTCGAATCGGGACTTGCTTGGAAAGACTTGCTATTTAATGCGCCATGGGTGAGGCTTTGCCATCTGTCATATACTTAAATCGGTAATGGTCAGCGAAAGTGCGTTCTCAGGGGAACGTCCTTGCAAACACAATAGGTCGTCATCCGCCAGCCTCCTTTGAGCATTGGTAGCCGGAAAGCCGACTTTGGTCTGCGGACCGGCGTAATTGCACCGAAGAAAAGAAAACCGCGCTCAAATAGTAATCCTGTTTGAGCGCGGCCTACCCTCACGGGTAATTGTGTTTCAAAATCGCCTGCGCGGCGAATAACAATCAGGTGCAACTACGCTCGAGGAGCATTCGTTGTCGGCGCTGATTGAATATTGACCC
>CAIVZW010000656.1 GCA_903910495.1 uncultured beta proteobacterium | reverse complement strand
CAGCGCAAACAAGCCGTTCCGGGCGTCGGTGACGAGAATGCCGACTGGCTGTTCATTGGTGAAGGGCCAGGTGCGGAGGAAGACGAGCGTGGCGAGCCTTTCGTCGGCCAGGCCGGCAAACTGCTCGATGCGATGCTGGCGGCCATCGATCTTAAGCGCGGCGAAAACGTCTATATCGCCAATGCCGTGAAGTGCCGTCCGCCCGCCAACCGCACGCCGGAGGCGGACGAAATGGCAGCCTGCAAGCCGTATCTGAAGCGCCAGATCGCCTTGCTGCAACCGAAGCTGATTGTTCTTCTCGGCAAGGCCGCCGTGCATGCGGTGCTTGGCGAAGATGGCTCGCTGGCCAGTCTGCGCGGGAAGATCCTGAATTACCGCGATGGAGAGTTGACGATCCCTGTGATTGTCACTTACCACCCGGCGTATCTGTTGAGAACCTTGCCCGACAAGGCCAAGGCCTGGGAAGACCTGTGCCGTGCCCGTACCCTGATGCGTACGCAAAAGGCGCACCAATAGATAGTTCGCGGGGCGTGAGGCTGTGAGGCGTGCTGCGGGATGTTCAGTGCGCGCTGTCGTCGAGGTGAATCACGTCGTCGTGTTCGCGCTGGTTGGCTTCGTGGCGGCGCTTGACGAGCAGCATGCTGGCGCTGACAAAAATTCCGAAGAGGGTGATGACCACGTAAATCGAGAGGTTGATCTTGACCATCAGGTAATAAAGGCCGGTCATCATGAGAATCGACAGGTTTTCATTGAAGTTCTGAACGGCGATCGAGTGACCGGCCCCCATCAGAATGTGACCACGGTGCTGCAACAGGGCGTTCATGGGTACGACAAAGAAGCCGGAAAGCCCGCCGATGAAGATCAGCAGCGGCACCGCCAGCCACATGACGCGTACATAATTCATGACCAGTACAATGAGTCCCATGGCGATACCCAGGGAGATGACCTTGACCGATTTGCGCAGGGTAATCATTCTTGCCGCACCGACGGCACCCAATGCCACGCCGACGGCAACGACGCCCTGCAGCATGCTCGATTTGGAGAGGTCAAGCTGGAGCGCAACTTCGGCCCATTTGATCACGATGAACTGCAGGGTGGCGCCTGCACCCCAGAAGAGGGTGGTTACCGCCAGCGAGATCTGCCCGAGGCGGTCACGCCAGAGTAGCATCAGGCAGTGGTTGAATTCGCGAATCAGATACCAGGGGTTTTTGTGCAGTGCCTTGTGGTCAACGCCGGTCTCCGGGATGTAAAGGTTGAAGATCGATGCCAGAATGTAAAAAATGGCGACAAAGCAGATGGCCATTTCGCTGGTCGTGTCGATTCCGGTTTCGATCACCGGGAAGTCCATGGCGAGCAGGTTGTGGGCGATAGCCGGCTGGATCAGGAAACCGCCGATGACCACCCCGAGGATGATGGCCCCGACGGTCAGCCCCTCGATCCAGCCGTTGGCCACGACGAGCAGACGATGCGGCAGGTATTCGGTGAGGATGCCGTATTTGGCCGGTGAATAGGCGGCGGCGCCAAGGCCGACCACGGCGTAGGCGATCAGCGGGTGCACACTGAAGTACATCATTCCGCAGCCGATGATCTTGATTGTGTTGCTGATGAACATCACCCGCCATTTGGGCATTGAATCGGCAAACGCTCCGACGAAAGCGGCCAGCAGGACGTAGGAGACGGTAAAAAAGGTTTTCAGGAGCGGCTCATAGGCCGCCGGCGCATTCATTTCGCGCAGGGCGGCAATAGCAACAATCAGCAGAGTGTTGTCGGCCAGCGCAGAAAAAAATTGCGCCGCCATGATGATGTAAAAGCCAAAGGGCATCGAAAAATCAGCAAGCACTCATATTAAGAGGCGGATTTATACCACGAAAGTCCAAAAGTTGTTAGCCGGACTTCTGATTCGCAAATTGCCCGGACAGCCAGCTTGTGTTGAAGCAAAATGCGGTCGATACTCTCAATCCGGGAACACTACCGTCAGGGAAGCCTTCGTCTCATGCCTCGTCCGATTCAAGCGCGCATCGACCTTGCGGCACTGCGCCACAATTATCTGGTCGCCAGAAAATGTGTCTCCAACCGGGGAAACTCAGCCAGGGTCTGGACCGTCGTCAAGGCCGACGCTTATGGCCACGGCCTTTTGCGTGTCGCCACGGCGCTGGCCGATGTGGCCGACGGCTTTGCCTTGCTTGATCTGGAGGACGCGGTCGTTTTGCGTGACGCCGGTTTCCGGCAGCCGATTCTCCTGCTCGAAGGTTTTTTCGAGCCTGACGATCTGGCCGTCTGCGCCGAATACCGGCTGATACCGGCCATTCATCGCCTCGAACAGTTGCAGATGATGCGCCTGGCCGCCTTGCCGGTGCGTCTGCCGATCTATCTCAAGCTCAATACCGGCATGAACCGCCTTGGCTTCACGCCGGAGCAGTTGCCCGACGTGCGTCGCGAACTGGCCGTATCGTCGGTGATAGAGGGCGTGACGCTGATGATGCATTTTGCCGAAGCCGATGGCGGACGGGGCATTGCCTGGCAACTGGAACGTTTCGAGAAAATGCGGGAAGGGTGGCCGGAAGCGTCCGCCTTTGCCGTCTCGATGGCCAATTCAGCGGCCATTCTTTGTCACCCCGAGACTGCGCACGACTGGGTACGGCCGGGCATCATGCTTTACGGCGGCAGCCCTTTTGCCGATGCCGATGCGGCGAGCTTTGGCCTGCAGCCGGTGATGACACTACACAGCCGTATTCTGGCCGTACAGGACATCACGAGCGGCGAGCGGGTGGGTTATGGCGGCACGTTTGTCGCCGGGCGGCCAACGCGCGTCGGCATTGTGGCCTGTGGTTACGCCGACGGCTACCCACGCCATGCCCCGAGCGGTACGCCGATTCTGGTGGGCGGCCGGCGCAGCGAAACTCTGGGTCGGGTGTCGATGGACATGCTGGCCTGTGATCTGAGCGAACTGCCGGAGGCCGGTGTCGATAGCCCGGTCGTACTCTGGGGCGAAGGCTTGCCGGCGGACGAAGTGGCCGCCGCCGCCGGGACGATCAGCTATGAACTGTTCTGCGCCGTGGCGAAGCGCGTGCCGGTGCTTGAGGTTTAGGCATGGCCAGGGCAAAGACAATCTATTCCTGCACCGAATGCGGTGCCAGCGTTCCCAAGTGGCAGGGGCAGTGCCCCGGCTGCGGTGTCTGGAACACGCTGGTCGAGACCATCGCCGAAACGGCGCCGTCGAGCAACAGCCGCTTTGCCGCGCTGGGCGGAACGGCCCGGCTGCAGACGCTCTCGGAGATCGAGGCGCGCGAAGAAGACAGGTTGCCTACCGGAATCGGCGAGTTTGACCGGGCGCTCGGTGGCGGGCTGGTGGCGGGGGGCGTCGTGCTGCTCGGCGGCGATCCGGGGATCGGCAAGAGTACCCTGCTGCTGCAGGCGCTGGCCGAACTATCCGCGGCGCACCACGTGCTCTATGTAAGCGGCGAGGAATCCGGTCAGCAGATCGCCATGCGTGCCCGGCGGCTGGCGCTCGACACCAGAAAGCTCAAGTTACTGGCCGAAATCAATCTCGAAAAGATCCTTGCCACGCTGCAGGCGGAAAAGCCGCAGGTGGCGGTGATCGATTCGATCCAGACCCTGTGGTCGGATCAGCTCAGTTCGGCGCCCGGCTCGGTGGCGCAGGTGCGCGAATGCGCGGCGCAACTCACGCGGCTGGCCAAGCAGAGCGGAATCAACGTGATTCTGGTTGGCCACGTGACCAAAGAGGGCGCGCTGGCCGGACCGCGCGTGCTCGAACACATCGTCGATACCGTGCTCTACTTCGAGGGCGACACGCATTCGAGCTTCCGCCTGATCCGCGCCGTCAAGAACCGTTACGGCGCCGTCAACGAGATCGGCGTTTTCGCCAT
>CAIVZW010000655.1 GCA_903910495.1 uncultured beta proteobacterium | reverse complement strand
CCGCCTTGGCGCAGTAGAGCCGTTGATCAGCCCGTTCCAGCAGGTCGGCGGCGGTCTCCTGGTCGTCGGGCCGGGTGCTGGCCAGGCCAACGCTAACCGTGACCCAAGGCGAAACCGCAGAAGCTGGATGCGGGATGCGCAGCAATTCCACGCCGGCGCGGAACTGTTCGGCCATCACTTGGGCACCGGCGATGTCGGTTTCAGGCAGCAGAGCGACGAATTCCTCCCCACCATAGCGGGCCGCGAGATCGGCAGGGCGGTGGAGCGCTTGGGCCAGGGTCGCCGCGACCTTCTTCAAACAGGTATCACCCGTGCGATGCCCCTGGTGGTCGTTGTAGCTCTTGAAAAAATCGACATCGGCCATGACCAGAGCCACCGGCGAGCCGGTGCGATATGCCCGCTTCCACTCGGCGTCCAGCGCCTCGTCGAAACGGCGCCGATTGGCGAGGTTGGTCAGTCCATCCAGCAGGGCCAGGGCTTCGAGCAGATCGGTCTTGAGCTTGAGATTAATCTGGTTCTGGACACGCGCGGTCACGGTGGGAAGATGGAACGGCTTGATGATGTAGTCCATCGCGCCCAGGCGCAGGCCGTATTCTTCATCCATCGCATCGGTCTTGGCGGTGACGAAGATGACCGGGATATTTTGGGTGGCTGAATCAGCCTTGAGCCGACGGCAAACCTCGTAGCCATCCAGACCGGGCATCATGATGTCCAGCAGAATCAGATCCGGCTTGATCGACTTAGCCAGCTTCAGACCCTCATCCCCTCGCAGGGCCGTCGTCACCTTGAAGCGCGGGTCGGTTTCGAGATTGAGCTTTACAAAGAAGGAGAAAGGTTCCTCATCGTCGATCATGAGGATCTGAATGGGTTCGGCCATGGCCATACCTCCTTGAGGGAAATGATAGTCACTTCTTTTTTACCCTGATCAGGCCACTGGCAAGCTGATGAAAAAACTCGTGCCTACGTCGATCCGGCTTTCCACCTGAATAGTGCCTCCGTGCTTATCGATGATGCCTTTGGAGACGGAAAGCCCCAACCCCGTGTTGCCGATATCCTTGGTGGTAAAGAAGGGATCGAATATCTTGCCGATCTTTTCCGACGGGATCCCGTGTCCTGTATCGGCATATACTACCTGGACAACTTTTTTTCCAGTATCATTTTCAGAACATTCGACACGGATGGTGAAACGGCCCCCCTCGGGCATGGCATCGATGCCATTCATCAACATGTTAACAAAGACCTGTTTGATCTGATTGGCGTCGACCTGGACCCGGGGCAGAGAGTCTGCGTATTTCCTGATGACCTCGATGTTCTTGCGTTGCAGTTCGTGTTCCGTAAAAGTCAGGGTTTCATCAATGAGCCTCGTGATATCCGATTCTTTGAAAGAGAGTGGGCTCTGGCGCGTATAGCTTAGAAGTCCCTTCACAATCGTGTCGGCGCGGAGGGCCGCGTGTTTCAGCTTGTCCGCCACATCTTGAAGCATGGCGTTGTCTCCAACGACGGATTTCATGTATTCCGTTCCCATCGTGATGATCGCCAAAGGATTCTTGATTTCATGGGCGATCCCGGCGGCCAGAATGCCGATGGCGGCGAGTTTCTCTGACTGAACTAATTGTTCCTGGGTCTGCATCAACTCTGCCGTTCTATCCGCCACGAGCTGTTCGAGTTTTTCGTTG
>CAIVZW010000654.1 GCA_903910495.1 uncultured beta proteobacterium | reverse complement strand
TTTGCCAACGTTTTCCAGCCGGGTCTAGGCATGAATATCGTCGGCAACGAGGCCCTCAAAGGCAAGGCGGCCGATACGCCTACGCTGAGCAATATCCTGCTCAATATCGTGCCGACCAACCCCGCAGAAGCGCTGGCCAAGACTGATGTTCTGGGAATAATCTTCTTTGCCATGCTGTTCGGTCTGGCCATATCCTATGTCAAGGATTCAAAGGATCCGCTGGTAGTAAAAGGGGCCGAGGCATTGTTCCAGGTGTGTAATTCGGCTGCCGAGACGATGTACAAGATCGTCAATGGCATCATGCAATACGCGCCAATCGGGGTTTTCTTCCTGATCTCCATCGTTTTCGCCCAGCAGGGTGCCAAGGCTCTCGGGCCACTACTCCTTGTGACGGTAACCGTCTATATCGGCCTCATTTTCCATCTCGTGGTCACCTATGGTGGCTTCCTGGCTATCTGGAAGCTGGGTTTCTTCAAGTTCCTCAAGGGCGCCAATGAGGCGATGATTACTGCTTTCGTTACCCGTTCGTCGAACGGTACGTTGCCGGTAACCATGCGCGTTTCCGAAGAAAAACTCGGCATCCCGCGCAACATCTGTTCCTTTACGCTGCCTCTGGGCGCCACCATCAACATGGACGGTACGGCGATTTATCTCGGTGTCTGCGCCATGTTCATCGGCTATGCGACGGGTCATCCGCTGACCATTGATCAGCAACTCGTGGTCATCGTCACCGCGACCCTGGCCAGCATCGGTACGGCGGGCGTTCCGGGTGCCGGCGCCATCATGTTGCTGATGGTTCTGGAATCGGTCGGGCTCAAGGTCGAGACCGGTTCGGCCGTGGCTGCGGCCTACGCCATGATTCTGGGGATTGATGCACTGCTCGACATGGGCCGTACCTGCCTCAACGTTACCGGTGACATCGCCGGTAGCGCGATTGTTGCCAAGACCGAGAACGAACTCGATCTGGAGTTGTGGAAATAGGCTTTACCCGAGTTCAGCACTCCCGAAAAAGCATCTGGCGCAAAGGAAGTGCTGAACAAGTCTCCGCAGAACAGGAAAAACAGCCTCGGAATCCGGGGCTGTTTTTTTCAAGCCATGACTTCCGGTAAGTGTTCGCTGCCACCGTTCCAATAACCATCATCTTTTCATAGCGCCCGCATGTTCATTCGCCATCCCCTGCGCCTTGCCTTGCTGTTACTGATCTTGGCAACCCTGGTTAGCGGAATATCCTTTTCCGTATACCGGATCAGCCAGCGCATGGCGCTCGCCGAATTACAGGCCACTGGCCGCCATCGCCTGGATCTTTACGCTGCCAGTCTGGAGCGGGAAATCGGAAAATACGCCTATTTTCCCGCCACCCTCGGACTCGAGCGCGATGTGCTTGAGCTGCTGGCCCATGCTGGCGACACGAAACTGTCCAACAAGGTGAACAATTATCTGGAGCAGCTTAACGAACGTGCCGGCACCCTGGCCATCTACGTCATGGACGACAAGGGCCGGGTGCAGGCCTCGAGCAACTGGCGCCGCCCCGACAGCTATGTCGGCGAGGATCTCTCGTTCCGCCCCTATTTCCGCGATGCCATGGAAACTGGCAGCGGCCGTTTCTTCGGTATCGGCACCACGCGCAGCGAACCCGGTTACTACCTGTCCTCGGCGCTGGCCGCCGAGGGCCGTACCCTCGGCGTGGCCATCGTCAAAGTCAGTCTCGAGCAACTGGAAAAGTCCTGGTCTACCGTCGAAGCGCCGGTTCTGGTAGCCGACGAGAACGGGGTCGTCATTCTCAGCTCGGTCACCGACTGGAAATTCACCACCCTGCGCCCGCTCGACGAAACGACGCGCAGCGCGTTTGACCGGACCCAGCAATACAACCGCCGGGCTCTGCAGCCCCTGGGTGTGAAAGAAATTGCCAGCCTCGACCGCGGTGCCCGCTTGGTCCAGGTGGCCAAGGATAAGCAGGAGATGGTTTCGGTCTATCCGGTGGCCGGGCAATTTCTTGCCCAATCGCAACCGCTCTCCGGCACCCCCTGGTTCCTGACCGTCTTCTCCAACCTCGAACAGGTCGACGGCATGAGCACCAGCCGGGCCGCCGTGGCCGGCATCACCACCATACTGCTGTGCATCCTGGCGATGATGATCAACCAGCGCCGGCGTCACCTGAGTGACCGCCTGATGGCACGCGAGGCTTTGCAGAAGGCTCATGACGAACTCGAACGCAAGGTCGAGGCGCGTACCGTCGATCTCTCGGCGACCAACCAGAAGCTTCAGGATGAGGTTGCCGAACGGGTTCGTGCCGAACGCACCCTGCGCGCAGCCCAGGACGAATTGATCCAGGCCGGGAAACTGGCGGTCATCGGACGCCTTTCTGCGGGCATCGCGCACGAACTCAACCAACCGCTGGCGGCTCTGCGTACGCTTTCCGGCAATGCCACCCGCTTTCTCGACCGCGGCGATGAGACTACCGCCCGCTCCAACCTCGAACGTATCGCCCAGCTCGTCGATCGCATGGGTTTGATCACCGGCCAGCTCAAGGCTTTCGCCCACAAATCCAGCGGCCTGCCGAGGCCGGTCGACCTGCGCCAGGTGGTGGCCAATGCCACCACCCTCTTCGACCAGCGCCTGCGCACCACGAACGCCCGGATTACCACGGCTTTTCCGGAGGAAACCCTTTGCGCCCTGTGCGATGCCAACCGGCTTGAGCAGGTCGTGGTCAACCTGATCGGCAACGCCCTTGATGCCATGAGCGACCAGGCCTGCCCCTGCGTCAACATTAGCGGCACGGTAGGCGGCCGGATGCTACGCCTGGAGGTGCGTGACCATGGCCAGGGGCTCAGTCCCGAAGCCCAGACCCGGTTGTTCGAGCCTTTCTTCACGACCAAGGAAGCCGGGGTTGGGCTTGGACTCGGCCTGGCGATTTCGGCGGGTATCATCAGCGACTTCGGTGGTACTCTTTACGGTGCCAATCACCCTGAAGGCGGTGCCCTATTCACCCTGGAAATTCCCCTCGCCGCAGAGACGCCTGCGCCATGACCGAAGCGCTCAAAGTCCTGATCATCGAAGACGATCCGGATGTTCGTCTGGGCTGCGAACAGGCGCTGCAACTCGAAGGCATCCCGACCGAGAGCGCTACCAGCGCCGAAGACGCCAGACGTCGCGTCGGCAAGGATTTCCGCGGCATCATCGTCAGCGATATCCGTCTGCCGCGCATGGACGGCATGGCCTTCCTGCGTGAAATCCAGGCGGTCGATGCGGAACTGCCGGTCGTACTGATCACCGGCCACGGCGACGTCTCGATGGCGGTCCAGGCGATGAAGGATGGTGCCCACGATTTCATCCAGAAGCCCTTTTCCTCGGAGTATCTGGTGGAAGTCGTCCGCCGCGCTCTGGAGAAACGCCGGCTGATTCTCGAAGTGCGCGATCTGCGCCATCGCCTCGCCGGTCGCGACCAGATCGAGGCACGGCTGATCGGCAACGCTCCGGGCATGACCCGGGTACGCACGCTGATCGGCGGGCTTGCCGACAGCGCGGCCGATGTCCTGATCCAGGGCGAAACCGGTACCGGCAAGGAACTCGTGGCGCGCTGCCTGCACGAGTCCAGTTCACGCCGCAGTGGCAATTTTGTCGCCATCAACTGTGGCGGCCTGCCCGAAACCCTGTTCGAAAGCGAAATTTTTGGCCATGAGGCCGGTGCCTACACCGGCGCCAGCAAGCGGCGCATCGGCAAGATCGAGTACGCCAACGGCGGCACCCTTTTCCTCGACGAAATCGAGACCATGCCGATCCCGATGCAGATCAAGCTGCTGCGCGTGCTGCAGGAACGCACGCTGGAACGCCTGGGTTCCAACGCCTCGATTGCGATTGACTGCCGCATTGTTGCCGCGACCAAGGAAGACCTGCACGCGCTGGTTGAGCAGAACCGCTTCCGGGCCGACCTCTACTACCGCCTCAGCGTCGCCACCGTCAGTCTGCCACCTTTGCGTGAACGCCGCGAAGACATCCCGCTGCTGTTCCAGCACTTCCTGCTCCAGGCCGCTGCCCGCCACGGCCGCCCGGAACCGGCCAGCGATGCCGCCTGCATCCGCCAGCTGGTCGGCTATCATTGGCCCGGCAACGTCCGCGAGTTGGGCAATGTCGCCGACCGCCGCGTCCTTGGCATCGAATGCAGCGCTCCACCTTTCGGCGACGCAACTGACGGACGTCCCCTGCCCCTGGCCGAAACCGTCGAGGCTTTCGAGCGCGCCCTGATTGCCGATGCCCTGCGTCGCCACAAGGGCAGTCTGGCGCGCAGCGCCGAGGCACTCGGCATCGCCAAAACCACACTGCACGACAAGATCAGAAAATACGGTCTGACCGACAGCGGACCCGGCTGAGGTCAAGCCAGCTTGGACCTGAACAGAGTCTAGCGGCAGACGGCCAGCTCCGGAATAGTGACGAGCGTGTACCCGGCCATGCTCAGGCCGTCCCTGATCGCCTGCGCCGTGGCCACCGCATCGGCGTTGTCGCCATGGACGCAGATGCTCTGCGGATTGACCGGGATGCGCTTGCCGGTAATTGAAATGAGCGCGCTTTCCTCGACCATGCGCATGACGTGCTGCAGG
>CAIVZW010000653.1 GCA_903910495.1 uncultured beta proteobacterium | reverse complement strand
TTGATATTGGTCTGCAGGAAGGTCTGAACCTTGGGGTCTAGCTTGTTCCAGGCCTTCTGGTTAACGCCGTGAATCTGCGAATTCCAGTTGATGGGCAAGGCGTACAGGTGGGTAGAGACTTCATACCACTTCGCGGAATATCCCGAGAGCGAGCCGGTAATGGCGCAATCGACGACCTTGTTCTGCATGGCCGGAACGACTTCGCCAAAAGCCATGGTTACGCTGGAACCGCCCAGTGCTTCGATGAATTCGGCCTGCGTGCGGCTGCTGGTACGTACTTTCTTGCCCTTGATGTCAGCCAGCGACTTGATCTCGGCATTGCAGAACAGGACCTGCGCCGGATAGGGCGAAATCCCGAGCAATTTGATTCCGCTGGTTGGGCCATAGAATTTTTGATAGACGGGTTCGAAGGCATCGACAACCGCGCGCGCCGACTTGGCGTCGGCAGTCAGCCCCGCCAGATCCGCAGCTTCATTGATCGGATTGTCGCTGGCGAAATAAGATAGAGTGGCCGTACCGAACTCGATGACACCCTGCGACATCAGGCGCAGAAGTTCAGGCCCCTTCAGCCCCATTTCATTGAAGCCCTTGATCTCTACCGTGATTTGTCCATTGGATAGCGACGGTACGACCTGGGTCCAGAATGGTTTTTCGTAATCGTTGTAAGCGGAGAGGTTGCTCAGGCCGCCGACCACTTTAAGCTGGGTCTTGGGCAAGGTTTGAGCATATCCCGCGGTGCTCAGTAACGCGGCCAGAGCCATAGTGAGGACTAAACGTTTTTTCATGACGATGGTTCCTGTAGAACGGGGATATAAATCGAACCACGGATTCCCGTTATCCCCGTGGTGCGCTTGCCAAGCTGCCCAGTCATCGCCAACCCGAACGGGTTTGGGCAAAAACCAGCGCCACAACTATTTTACGGCTCTGTGCACTACATAAAGTGTGAAATTTCACAGTGATTCTAATCATCTGGTTTATACTAAGTCAACTTGATTTTTCGGATTACCATTGAGATAACGGTTCATCCGGATCTGACACCCTGTTGCGTGGAGTGATCTTTGCCGAAATTAGTTAAGCCTATGAGAAAAACGCCCCAAAGAAAGGGGCGCATGCAAAATCTGTCTCAAAATGAACTGGCCTACACCCGGCTGAAGGAAAGGCTGACCACTCTGGTATACACGCCGGGGAATTATCTGAACACCGCCAGTCTGATGCATGAATTGTCGTTCGGACGTACGCCGATCAACCATGCACTGCACCGTCTGTCCAACGAGGGACTGGTTCAGATCATTCCGCGCAAAGGGGTAATGGTCGCGCCCTTGTCGATCGATAATGCATTGGAGCTGATCGAAGTACGTCTGGCCAACGAGAAGCTATGCGCACGTCTTGCTGCAACGAAAATCACCGAGACAGAACTGGAACAGCTCAGGGCTCTGTTACAGGAATTTGATGAAGCCGTCTCCTGCCGCAACATGGAACTGGTCATGAATCTGGATCGTCTGTTCCATGAACAGATCGCCTTGGCGGCGAGAAACCAGGTATTGACGGAGATTCTCAAAGTACTTCACGCCCGGTCACAGCGTTTCTGGGCGATTTCCCTGATGACAGAAGGCCACCTGGAAGAGGTTCAGGCTGAACATCGAAGCATCATTGATGCGCTGTCCAGAGCCGATGGCGATGCTGTTGTTGCAGTTGTCGAGGCCCATGTGCTGTCTTTCAAGCACGCCTTGCTGCACTCTCGATAGTTCGTCCAGAGTGTCTGATCGTGACGATTCTTTGCACACCGTGTTCGCGCTGGCAGTCTAAGCGCGAAATTGCCTTTGACGCTAAGGGCAGCCGGTGACCGCACCGCATAGAGCCGTCTTCCGCAAGGATCGTAGTGATGTGCCAACACTGTATTTTTTGTTGACAATTAATAATGAATTTTCAATAATATTAATGTAAACGTTTCCATATTTTTTTGATCTAGCATGTAAACGTTTCCACAAACTTGTATTTGCAGTGACTCATCTGCTTGTCCAGGTGGCGAGCAGAGAATTTGCATGGTCCGATGAATTGCCATCAGAATAGTGACAGGGAGCCCTGATAATCGCTCCCTACGATTAACCGGATAGAGACATACGGCATGACGCTGTATGGTCAAAATGGAGACTTCCCGATGCTGCGCCGACTGATGATGTTCCCTGCGCTCAGGCCTTTTCTGCTGATTATTCTGCTTCTGGTGTTGTGGGATCTGGCCATTCGCATCTTCGCAATTCCCGCCTACCTGATTCCACGTCCAGAACAGGTGGTGGGGCAATTGGTCTCTGAATGGAGCCGCCTGCTGCAGGAAAGCTGGAAAACCACACAAGCCACGCTCGGCGGTTTTGCCCTGACCATTATCTTTGGCATTCCGATTGCAATGATTATCGCCTATTCAAGAGTGGTTGAATCTTATGTCTATCCGTTGCTCGTGTTCTCACAGAGCATCCCGAAAATTGCGATTGCACCCTTGTTCGTGGTCTGGTTTGGCTTCGGCATCCTGCCCAAGATCATTTCAGCCTTCTTGCTCGGCTTTTTCCCGGTCGTGGTATCCACCGTGATGGGCTTCAAATCGGTTGAACCGGACATGCTGGATCTGGCTCGCTCCATGGGAGCCAGCCGTTTGCAGACCTTCTTGAAGATCAGTCTGCCGCATGCACTGCCCGCCATCTTCAGCGGCCTCAAAGTTTCAATCACCCTGGCGGTAGTCGGTGCGGTCGTCGGTGAATTTGTAGGCTCCAACTCGGGCATTGGCTACGTGCTGCAGGTCGCAAACGGAAACTTCGACCTGCCCCTGATGTTCGCGGCATTGGTCGTACTGTCTTCAATTGGGGTCATTCTCTTTATGGCCATCGATATCGTTGAACGCCTGATGATTCCCTGGCATGCATCACAACGCCAATTGTTCTGAGTTTTATTGTTTACCGCACGCTTCATTTACTCAACCCGCACGACAAGGAGAAAAGCCATGAGAAAACTGATCCCCAGCTTGATTGCAAGTAGCGTATTGGCACTGGCATTGACCGTGATTCCGGCGCAGGCACAGGCGCAGGCGCAGGCCAAACCCCAGGAAAAAGTCATACTGATGCTCAACTGGTACCTGTACAGCGAACATGCTCCTTTCTTTCTGGGCAAGGAACGCGGCTTCTATGCCGACGAGGGCATTGAACTCGAAATCCAGGAAGGCCGGGGCTCTGGCGTTACCGCTCAGGCCGTGGCGGCAAAGTCCGCAACCTTCGGCTACATCGACATCGGCACCATGATCAAGGCTGCCGCCAAGGGCGCTCCGCTCAAATCGACTGGCGTGCTGTTTCAACTGAGCCCGATGGCGGCCATGGGCTTCTCTGAAAAAAACATCAAAACCGCGAAAGACATTATCGGGAAAACAGTGGCCACCACACCGGGTGACGCGGTCTCGCAGATGTGGCCTCTGTTCCTCAAAGTCAACAACATCCAGCCGGATCAGATCAAGATCGTATCGGGCGACGGACAGACCAAACTCAACGCCGTCATGAACGGCCAGGCCGACCTGCTGCTCGGTTCGGTGATGGATCAATCCGTCAAGCTGCAGGATGCCACAGGCAAACCGGTCACTGCAATCCGCTTTGCCGATTCCGGTATCAGCCAGATCAACTCCGGCATTGTCGCCAACAAGAATCTGCTGAGCGATAACCCGGATCTTGTGAAGCGTTTCATGCGCGCCTCGACGCGCGCTGCCGAAGCCGCCGAAAAGAGCCCGGAAGCGGCCGTCGACGCGATGCTCAAGGCCAACCCCAAAGTCGGGGTACGTGAATCACTGATCGTCGGCATGAAGCAAAGCGTGGCGTTGTATCACACCAAAGAAACCGCCAGCCTGCGCCCCTACCGGGTCTCGATGAAAAACGTGAACGATACGCTTGATCTGCTGGTTCAGTACGGCGGCATGGATCCTGCCACCCGTGGCAAACCTGAAGATTACGTAACGCTCGATTTCCTTCCGGCAGATTAAGCGGGTCTTGCTCAATCCCTCTCTTCTACCCAGACCTGTCAATTAGAGTTCTTCATGCCCATGCCCAACGCCCCCCTGATTGAAGCGCGCGCTGTCACCAAGGTCTATCAGACCAAGGACGGACCTGTTGAGTCGCTTAAACGCCTCGACTTTTCGATACGTGATGGCGAGTTCGTTTCAGTCGTCGGGCCTTCGGGTTGCGGCAAGAGTACGCTGCTGAAAATGATAGCGGGTCTGTTATCCGTCACGGGGGGGATGCTAACCCTGTCGGGACAGCCTATCAATGGCCCCCAAAAAGATGTTGGCATCGTGTTTCAGAGTGCGGTGCTGCTTGCCTGGCGAACCGTGCTGGACAACATCCTGCTGCAGGCCGAAATTCGCCGCATGCCCAAAGCCGATGCCTTGGCCAAGGCCCAACGACTGATCACCATGGCAGGGCTCGAGGGCTTTGAGGGGAAATACCCCTGGCAGTTGTCTGGCGGCATGCAGCAGCGGGCATCCATTTGCCGTGCTCTTCTGCACGACCCTTCGGTATTGCTCATGGACGAACCTTTTGGCGCGCTTGATGCCTTGACCCGCGAGAAGATGAATCTTGAGTTGCAGCGGATCTGGCTGGAGTCGAAAAAGACCGTATTGCTGATCACCCACAGCATCCCGGAGGCGGTGTTCCTTTCCGACCGGGTGATTGTGATGAGCGAACGCCCCAGTTCAATCGCCGCCATCTACGACATTGACCTGCCCCGCCCACGGACCCTGGACATGATGGGTTCGCCCGAGTTTTCGGTCTATGCCAAAAAAGTACGGGCACATTTTTACTCACAAGGCATTCTCGACCATTAGTCGTTAGTCATGCGCTTGTAGCGGAAAACAAAGCAATGAAAAAAATCACTATTTCAGCAGTGGACTCCAACTTTGAGCGTGAACCCCTGATTCGTCCCTTTGGTTTCAAGGGGGCTTACATGACCGAGATATGGCAGACGGTCGCTCTTCTCAGAAGCCAGTCAGGCATCAGAAAAATCGGCTTATGTACGCAAAATGTTCTGTGGAGCGATGCCACCGTGTTTGCGGCACATTCCGAAAGCGGAAGTAATGCCCTGATGTTTGCCCTGACTGAATATGCGCTGCAATTGATAAACGGAATTCCCTTTATTACCCCCGTCGATTTACTGGACTCGGTTCTGGATGACGTCCATGAATACGGGAAAAAAATATCCGGCAACCCTGAGCTGCGCAAAACGTTTGCCTTGAATGCGCTGGTTGGCATTGATAATGCCGCATGGCTGATCTACGCCGCAGAAAACGGAATGCATACTTTTGATGAGATCATACCGGCTGCTTATCAGCCCGCTTTGGCAAACCATCATGGACAGGTGGCAAGTATCCCGTTGATGGCGTACAGCATTCCGGTAGAGGAAATAAAGGCCGCTGTTGAGCAAGGCTATTTCTTCATGAAAATAAAAATTGGCCAGCCTGGCACCCAGGCAGAAATGCTCGAAAAAGACAAGGCGCGACTTTCTGCCATACACCAGGCCATAGGCAATGCCCGCACTGTGCATACCGCAGATGGAAGGCTGCCCTACTATTTCGATGCCAATCAACGCTACGAGAAAAAGGAAACCCTGTTGCGCTTGCTGGATCATGCCCGAAAAATCGGCGCTTTCGAGCAGATTGCACTTATTGAAGAACCTTTTGCCGAAGAATTTGAAGCCGATATTACAGATATCCCGGCCCGTATTGCGGCCGACGAAAGTGCCCATACCGATGTGGATGCCATCAAACGCATGCAAATGGGGTATAAAGCAATCGCCTTAAAAGCCATAGCGAAAACCTTAAGCATGACGATGAAAATAGCCCAGGCCGCTTATGAACGAAACATACCCTGCTTCTGTGCCGATTTAACCATCAATCCCATTCTCGTTGAATGGAACAAAAATGTAGCAGCGCGCCTGGCTCCGTTCCCGGGCATTGGTTCGGGACTGCTCGAAACCAATGGCCACCAGAATTACAGGAACTGGCCGGCGATGCGCACTTACCATCCGCAGCAGGACGCCGAATGGTCAATAACCAGAAATGGGGTATTTGATCTGGACCAGGATTATTACGATAAAAGCGGGGGAATCTTCATGCCCTCAAAGCATTATGAAGACATGTTTGTTGAACCTTGACGGGCATCGATTTGCCGCCGCCTTACCGCCTGCCAACAAACATGCCCGCAGGGCGAGGGAAGATTCAGGACTTGCGTGTGCGACCTTCCGCTTGTTCCACCCAACTCGCGCCAAGTTCATGCTGGTCTGACAACTTGAGCGGCACGAAGCGAGGGCAGAGTTCGGTGCACAGACGGCAATAGTCCGACGTAGCTTGCCTGGAATTGTTCGCTACGTCCGCCTGCAGGCCGGCCTCTGTCAGCTCAGCCCCATGCCCGGGATCGTCATCCGCCATCAAGACAGAAAGTTTCGCTGAGCTTACTGGGAAAATCGCTCCACTCTCTCCCGGCCGTGCTGTCGGGTGCGACCGCCCGCTTCAGCCAGAGCGTTGCCCAGAAGGTGCTGCCGACGCCTTCCGTGCTGATCACCCCGGCCTCGCCACCCATCAGTCTGGCGAGGGCTTTGGCGATGGTCAGGCCGAGGCCAAGACCGCCATTCTTGCGGGTAGTGGAGACATCCGCCTGGGTGAAGGCATCGAACATCCGGGTCTGCTGTCCGGGGCTCAGGCCGGGTCCATGATCGCTAACCTCGACGCACAGGAACAGGCGGCCACGATCTTTTTCCAGGATCTGCACGCAGACGGTGATCTCCCCATGCTCGGAGAACTTGATGGCATTGCTGAGGAAACAGAGAACGATCTGCTTCAAGCGCAAGGCGTCACCGCACAGGAGCTCGGGCAGGGTCGGGGCAATTTCCCGAGACAGGCGCAGATCCTTGGCTTGCGCCTGATCCCCCTGCATGCGCAGGGCGTCGTCGAGGACTTGCGCGAGCGAGAAATCCGCCTCTTCCAGGAGCAGCGGGCCGGCCTGCAGGCTGACCAGAAACAGGATGTCGTTGATGCTGTCCAATAAATTCCGGGAGGCTTGCGCGATCACGGTGAGCTGCTCGATCTGCACGGGATCGCTGGCACGGTTCAGCGCCAGTTCGGTCATGCCCATGATCGGAACCAGGGGCGTGCGCAGTTCATGACCAACGTTGCTCAGGAAGACGTGGCTGGCGGCTTCGGCGGCGTCGCGGCTCTGCGCCAGTTGGCTGCTGCATGAGAGAACGAGTTTTTCAAGGTAATCGCAGTGCTGCTCAAGGGCCTCCTTGGCACGCCGGCGCTCGTCGATAGTGCTCAGGATGATGCTCAGCTTCAGCTCACCCTCGGCGTCCTGTGCCGCACTGGCGGCCAGATTGACCCAGAATGGCGTGCCGCCCGCCGTGCGCATCCGCAATGCGCAGGCCTGAGGTTCCTGGGTCGTGATCAGATGCTCGTGCAACTGGGCGAAGACCGCCCTGTCGTCGCTGACGATGAAGTGTGAGAACGCATGCCTGAGCAGATCTTCCGCGCTGACGCCGAGCAAGGCGCTGGTGTTCGGATGGGCGTGCAGGATGCGGCCTGTCGCGCTGATCAAGCACCAGGCCGCAGCAACCGGCAGCTTAGCGGCGGAAATTGTGCTACTAACGGAGGAGCGGAATCTATCGTCATCCGACAGCCCGCTGCTCACGTCCGGGCTGACGGCGTCAGCATGCTGCTGGCCCTTGCTCAGCCAGAGCTGGGTTTTGTCCAGCAATGCGGCATAGGAGAACAACTCGGGCATCTGTAATGGCATTTTCATCAAAGACATGAAATATGATGAGCCATTTTGCACTTCATTGCTATCAGCCTGCGCCTCGATCTGTGTAGGCGAAGAGCGCAGCGAGTGTAGGGTTTCGCCTACACGGCGTCCGGACCGGAGCAGCGTGTCACGGCGACGGATCCAGTTTGTGCTTGATCACGTAACGGGTCAGTTCGCTGTTGTTCTGGAGCTTCAGTTTCTCCAGGAGGCGGGCGCGGTAGGTACTCACCGTCTTTGGACTGAGATACAGGGATTCGGCAATGGCGGTGAGTGCCCGGCCACGGCTAAGGTGTTGCATGATCGTGAATTCGCGCCGGGACAGGTCATCGTGCAGTTGCCTTATGGCGGGAATGACGTTTCCGGTGAGCAACTTGGTGGTTAGAGACGGGCTCAGATAGTGCTCGCCGTTGCAGCAACGCCGGATGGCCTGGAGGATTTCCCCGGGCAGGCTGTCCTTCTGCAGGTAACCGGCAGCGCCGGCTTCGAATGCACTCAGCGCATACTCGTCTTCGGCGTTCATGCTGAAGATGAGTACGGGCAGCAAGGGCTTCAGTTGCTTGATGCGCCGGAGCAGATCGATGCCGTTCGCGTCGGGCAGGCCGATATCGAGGAGCAGCAGATCCCAGTGTCCGGCTTCGATAAGCGCCAGGGCCTCGCGCCCGCTGCTGGCCTCGCCGGTGATGCGGCAGTCGGTGGCCTCAGCGAGAAACTGGCGCAGCCCGCTGCGGACTACGGCGTGGTCATCGGCGATCAGTATTTTGAGCACGGGTGTTCTCTTGTTGCTTGCGCCGGAGCGGCGCCGAAGCCCTGGTCAGCCTGAGCGGCAGCAACAGCGTGGCGATCGTACCGTGACCGGGCTGGCTGATGATCTGCAGCGAACCGCTGAAAATCCCCGCGCGCCGCTGGATCAAGGCGAGGCCTGAGCCGTCCGTGTCCAGGCCGTCCGTGTCCAGGCCGTCCATGTCCAGGCCGTCCATGTCCAGGCCGTCCGTGACCAGTCCGTCCGTATTGAAGCCGTGGCCACCGTCAGCGACATCGATACGCAACAGGTCGCCGGCAAGGCGTTGCAGCGTGACCGTCGCCTGGGTCGTGCCAGCGTGCTTGGCGACGTTCATCAGCAACTCACGCACGGCGTTGAAGCACAGCATGCGCAGTGCCAGGCTCCCGGGCTCGGCATCCGGTGCGCTGAGCAGATCGACCTCAAGCCGGAAGTTAAGCCTCACCCAGCGCAACAGGGACTCCAGCGCCAGCTTCAGACTGCGCTCGATCACCAGCGGCGGACTCAGCTGATAGCTCAGCGTACGTGCCGTCAGGATGACCTGGCTGATGTGCGCGCAGGCCATGCTCGCAAGGCGCAGGCTTTCATCCGGCGCCGTCTTGGCGTCGAGGCTGCTGAGCAGCAGACGCGCCGCCACCAGTTGTGGCTGAACGTCGTCGTGCAGCAGCGCGGACAGGTGATCGCGTTCGTGCTGCTCGGCGTGAGTGATCCTGACGGCGAGTTCTCTAAGATGTGCGGCCTGCTCGATGGACAAAT
>CAIVZW010000652.1 GCA_903910495.1 uncultured beta proteobacterium | reverse complement strand
TGCAAATCCTTGTAGAAGATCAGATCCATCGTCGATTGAATGGTGGCATCCAGGAGTGCTTTCTGCTGTTCCAACTCGCGGTTGAGCTGATCTGTCTTAACGGCGCTTAGCTCTGCGTTGTCTCTGGCCTTAATCAAGTCGGCAATCCGTTCGGCAATAGCTCTGGACATGGCATTGAAGGCCGCTCCCAGCCGACCGACATCGTCTGCACCTTCCCGCATCGGCGCTGGTGTCAGATTCCCGGCGGTAACCTGCCGACTCGCTTCCATCAGCGTCGTCAGATGCCGAGTCAGCCAGTAGCCCAGAATTGTCAGGACAATAAAAGAAAGCAGCAGTTCTATGCCCGCAATGGCCAAACTCTGAAGGGCCAGCAGACGCTTGGCCGAAATGATCTTTTGAAGATTGAGACCAAAGTGGAGTGTACCCAGTAATTGACCTTTTAGGGCGATGGGGGCAACGATGTCATAACGCGAGACGTTCTTCTTTGCTGACAGCGCCGACGGTTCAGTCGGTTGAGGCAGGGAGCGGTCGGCAGGCCAACCGCTTGCGGCCACGCGAACGCCCATCCTGTTCGCGACGACGGCATAGTCGAGCCCTTCAGTGATCCGACATTCATCGAGGACGGCCTGAACCGTTGCGGAATCCTGCTGGGCGAGGGGCGCTCTCAAGGCGGCGTTGAGCACAGGATCGATGAGGCTCGCCTGCCAGAACACTTGGTCGGTCATTGCACCGTTCAGCAGCCGGATACCGTTAAAGACCAGCACCGACAGCATCACCAGTTCGACAGCCATGGCCAGGATCACCAGGCGACCGCGCACCGTCGACCAGGGCCTCATTTTTTTCATTGCGCCCCTCCGCTCAATTCCCTTCTCACCTCTTCCCCGTAGGGCGCCAGGGCACGCAGTTCACCGGCACGCAGTTTTCGGTATCCTGCCAGGCTGTTCTCTTCAAAGTAGCGATGGGCCTCGGGCGTAGCTGCAAAGGCCCAGAGGGCGACATCGATCTGTTTCAGCAGCGCCGCATGGCGGCCGTTGAGCAGATAGACCCGGCCGGCCATAGGCTTGCTTTGCGCCAGGATGCGCAGCTGTGCCTTTACATCCGGCGCCAGTTTATCGAAATTAGCCGAAGAGACGAACCCCGCGTTGGCCTGGCCGGAGAGGATCTGCCGGGCCACGCTGTCGGAGGCGCTCACGTAGGTCATGGGCGGTCCTTCGATCCCGTTTCCGGACAACCAATGCTGGCCCCACAGGGTAACCAGTGACGTGGGACTCAAACCGAGGACTCTTTTCCCTTGAAGATCTTGGGGGTTGTTGACCGCGCCTTTTCGGGCCACGATGAGCACGGCCCGAAAATCCGACTTGTAGGTGAGCAGGGGGATGTAGCCCGCGTCGGCCTGAAGAAGCCATGCCTGGTGACCGGTGGTGACGGCAAGGTCGTATGCCTTCCTGAGGCCGCGCCGGGCGAACTCGGTGAAATCGGAAGCCGTGACGATATCGACGGTCCGCCCCAGGGTCTTCTCCAGATGAAGTCGCAACGGCTGGTACATCTCCAGGATGATCCGGGCGCTCGTATGAGGCGCCACGCCGACGACGAAGCCTTCCTGGGCCTGAACCGGGCCGATGAAAAGGAGTGCCCAAAAAAGGCCCAATATGGCGATCATTTTTTTCATTGCACCATCGCTCCCAAAAGTGGCGGACTGCTGCC
>CAIVZW010000651.1 GCA_903910495.1 uncultured beta proteobacterium | reverse complement strand
TAATAGCGCTCGATGGCGAGGCCCTTGCAGAAACCCAATCCGCCAAAAACCTGCACGCCACGGTCGACCACCCGGCCGAGCATCTCGGAGGATTGAACCTTTACCATCGAGATCCAGTCGCGCGCGTCCAACCCGTTGTCAAGCATCCATGCGGTGTGCAACACCATCAGCCGGGCGGAATTGATCTCGATGACGCTATCCGCGAGCATCTGCTGGATCATCTGGAATTCGCCAATGCTCTTCCCGAATTGCTTCCGATCGTTGGCGTGGTGGGTCATCATCTCCAATACCTGTGACGCCTTGCCGACCGCGCGCGCACCGATCAGTGCGAGGCGCACGCGCCCCAGCATGTTCATGATGATCTTGAACCCCTCGCCTTGTTCGCCGACAAGTGCCAGCGGTTCCAACGGAACGTCGTCGAAGAAGAGTTCGTTGTGAGTGGTTCCGCGCAGGCCCATCATCTCCTGGTTCTTGCCGAGTGTGAAGCCCGGCAGTCCTTTGTCGACCAGGAAAAGCGAGAGTTCCTTCTCGCCCGTACGAGCCAGGACCATGAAGCAATCGCTCCATTCCGCGTCGCTGATGAAATGTTTGCTGCCGTTGAGAACCCAACCGGAATCTGTCCGCCGCGCCATGGTCTTGACCGCGCGCGCATCGGAGCCGGCAGAGTGTTCCGTAATGGCGAGTGCGCAGATGCGCTCGCCGCTGACAATCGGCTTCAGCCAGCGGTCGATCTGCTCGCCCTTGCAGGCCAGCAGTGCGTCGTACACGTCGCCGAAGGCGCGACGAATCAGGATGTCGGAGGTATGGCCGAACTGCTCCTCGCAGAGCATGGTGTCGACCGTACTCAAGCCGCCGCCACCGAATTCGTCGGGCATGTTTAGCGCATACAGTCCAAGGCTTTTCGATTTCTCGAAGATGGCGCGTGCTGTTTCGGGGGCTATACCATTTTCGGCATCGACGGAAGCTTCGAGTGGTGCCAGTTCCCGTTCTATGAAACGACGCACAGTGTCAATCAACATCTTCTGCGTTTGGGTCAGCGCAAAGTCCATTAGCTATATCCTTGCAAAAAATTTAGAGGCAGGATGGTCAACCATTAAAAGGAATGGGAGGGGCCAAAGGGGTCGCCCATTAGCCGGCCCTGGTCAAGTGGTAAAAGGATTCCACACGCCGTGAGTCGCATCGACGCACCCAGGTGAATCTTATACGCACTACAGCTGCATAAACAGCGTCCCGTTCCATGTCTGTCTTGATCGCGCCCTGCTTTTCTTTCCCTTGTCTGTTAATGAATCGCGCCAGTCACCCATCGGGATCAAGCGGG
This sequence comes from uncultured beta proteobacterium, assembly GCA_903910495.1. The sequence goes on along the minus strand of CAIVZW010000651.1, from coordinate 1,709 downwards.
ATACGATGCTCCGTACCCACTCAATGGCATTCCATCGAATGCCGGCTGTTCGAGCTCAAGATGCTGATGGGAAGCAACCGGCCTGTGAGGCAGTAAATACGGGCGCCTTCAGAGCGTGCGTGGAGATCGCCGGCTATCGGGTGTTACAGGCTGACGGCTAACAGCGAAGACTCACGTATGAACCGCCTGTGCCACCAGTTTCACTCCCAGAGCCGTACAAACGCGGCTGATCGTATCGAAGCGCGGCTGCGCATCGGGCCGTAAAGCTCTGTACAGTGCTTCACGGGTAATACCAGAAGCGCGGGCAACGTCGCTCATGCCTCGTGCCCGCGCAATATCACCGAGTGCCGCTGCCAGTAAGGCCGGGTCATTCTCTTCCAGAATAACAGTGAGATAGGCCGCCATATCATCCTCGTCTTTCAGATGTTCTGCAGGGTCAAAATCAGGCAGGTCGGCAATGCGAATTTTCTTGGTCATGACTTAATCCTCGATTGTGGCCGCGAGTTTAACGGCCTTGGCAATATCGGCGGACTGCGTAGATTTGTCGCCGCCGCCGAGCATTACGATCAATGTTTCACCGCGCTGAATGTAGTACATACGCCATCCCGCGCCGAAATGTTCGCGCATCTCGAAGACGCCATCGCCGACAGGCCTTACATCGCCAAGGTTTCCCATCATCGCCTTGCGCAAGCGAACATTGAGTCGCTGCCGGGTGATCCGGTCTTTCAGTCCATCAAGCCAAGCAGAAAATCCATCGGTGCGTTTGATCGAGTACATGCTTAAACTGTAGTCGTATGGTTACATCTTGTCAACTACTCAATCAGCAAGCTGATGCGCCTGACGCCAAGCAAGACGCCGCCGCTCTACAACGGTGCCATTGAATGCCGGCTGTTCGAGTTCAAGATGGTGTCGGGAAGCAACCTACCGGTGAGGCAGTAAATACGGGCGTCTTCAGAGCATGGGTGGAAATCGCCGGCTAACGGCAAACAGCGACATGCAACAAGAAGATGCTGACCCCTTTTGTTCAATGGAGGGGTTAGGTTGCTGCGCGCTCTTCATAGCGAAGTTTGCTTTGATGAATGAACTGCTCCGTATTTGCGTACTTTTGTTTGTAAGCATCGGGAGCTTTGCGCTTCATGCGTTGGACAGCAGATAAAAGTGGATTGGCTCCATTGGTTGTGGCGTTGTTGAAGGCGAACGCGAAAACGTTTTGCGGGGACGGGTGCGTGATGACGCCCGGCATGACTACCGCCCTGTAGTTGAAGCGGCTACGAACATCAAGCTCTGTGCCGGATAGCTTACGATGAACTGAAGGGGCGAGCAGAAAGCCAAGCCAATTTTGCTTTTCTCCGTATTCGTAGGCTTCGATGAGCGCTTCGCCAATGAAGATGTTGCGTTCCAGGTTTGAGTACAGCTTTCCGTGAGAGATCGCGCCTCTCGCCGGTATTTCGGCAAGGATTAAGCGTTGAAAGAAAAGTCTTCCCGCTTGTTCCAGAAGAGTGAACTCTTGAAGACTATCGCCCCGGGAAAAAAGAATGAACGTGTCTGAGAACCAAGAATATGAGATGCCTAGTTAGACTGTGTCATAAAATGCGATCATACCTGACGAACAGGCCGCAACAGGGGCATCGAGGAAGCCGGTTGGCGATGGCTCGCGCGATTGCGTGGCGGAGAGTCCGGATGGAATTCGGCACGTGACGTTGCGCTCG
>CAIVZW010000650.1 GCA_903910495.1 uncultured beta proteobacterium | reverse complement strand
CTGCGGCGCGCGATCATCCAGTCCCTGATGTGCCACTTCGAACTTTCGTTCCAATCGGTCGAGGCTGCGCACGGAATTGAATTCAAGTCGTACTTTGCAACCGAGCTTGAGGCGCTGCGCGAGATGGTTGAGGCTGGTCTGGTGCGCATCGAGGATCAGCGGATCATCGTACTGCCGCCGGGACGCATGCTGGTCAGAGCGATCTCGATGGTGTTTGACAAGTTCCTGCGCAATGATCGCGAAAGCAAGCGCTATTCGAAGGTGATTTGAGGCGGAATATTGCCCATGACGGGCGAGTGTCCCGTAAAGCCGGGGCGATTCATCTTCGTGCTGATGACAAACCACACGCTGAGGTCACGCCTGGCCTTGCGAGCGATTGTAGGACGCAGCACCGATGGCGCCAGGCAGACCAGCGACAGCGAGTACAAACCACAGAGAAAGTGTGCTTGCGACCGGATGCACGACTGCGGCGGCAGACAGAACCAAGCCTGTGGCAGATGCAAGTGCCAGTACAAGCAAAAGACACGAAAGCACCAGTGTCAGGCCCTTGATATGGGCAACTCCTGCGCTTACGATGACTAATGCGTAACCAACGCTGCTAAGCGTTGGAAAGAGAAGCCAAATCGTAAAACCCAGGTCTAGAGAGACCAGGCCAAAAGGTGCAACAACCAAGGTAACGCCGGCAAAAAGACCAAGTGCAATGAACAAGGTACCGGTGGCGAGCAAGATCATGGTGGAATGCCTCGTATCGATTGGAGAATGCGGAAGCTTATTGCGCGATGCTTCGGAGCACTTGTTATAAGGAGCAGTCTTGCTGCATAAGTCCACAGCCTGCTCCTGGCTCGGCGACGTGGATTACGCTGTAAGCCTCTTCGCATCAGGCTTTCCACTATGCATGGGGCATCCTGTTTGACAAAAAGGTGAACACACACAATGATGCCCCCAAATGCCCCCCGATTGCAATAGACAGTTCTAATCAATAATCTTGGCGCTACTATTTTTGGTCAATTCGACGTCAAAGCTTTCAAAACGAACTTTTGTGCCTTTTCCAACCGGGCACTGTCCGACTACGCCGATCTTCACTTTCGTCCCGGCATCCATGGCAAAGAACCTAACCAGAGTCCACTTGATTGCGTCGAGTGAGTAATGAAAGCCAAAGCAATTGCCAGCCCTAAGAACCCTTAAATACGGTTTGGCTTCGCCAATTTTTTCCGATACGCAATTGTCTGACAGCTTCGTCGTTACCACACTGACTATCGTTGGTATCTGATTTACGAGTTCAAAACACAATTTTGCCCAATTCTTTTGATCGACCATGACCATGATGCAGCCGGAGTCATAGGCATCCAGCATATCAACATCTACTCGTGCTGTTAACGAGAAATCGCCTTCTGCATGGCAATAAAGAAAAGGGGCTGAACTTCGAACATTGACTCCAGCAGGATCCTGGAAAAAATCAGATGATTCTGGGACGTCGATGTGAAGCTTTTCGTCATGGAAACCCCAGGATTCTGGTTCATTGATCCACGACAATCGGCAATTCAGATTTTTTTCGCTTGTTCCTGCAAACAGATTCATGCCAGAGCCCACCCTGCAGTCAATTAAATCGTGTCAATGAAACGGCCTGCACGGACTATCGTGCCGGCGCGGTTCGACGGGAAGTTGGGCATCAGCCAGCAAAGTACTCGCATAGTGGAAGCGCCCGCAAGAAGTTCACAAAAAGTCCACATAGCCACGTAGTGTAACAAAAAAGCCGCCCGAAGGCAGCTTGATTATTAGTCTAACTTATTGATATTAAGTAGATTATTTCGTGGGCGGTACTGGGATCGAACCAGTGGCTTCCACCGTGTGAAGGTGGCACTCTACCGCTGAGTTAACCGCCCGATAGAGGGACAGGATTTAACCACAACGCCGCCATGCGGTCAATTTGATCTGCGCTTCCTTTACAATACGTGCTTTCCGCTTTTCAGTCCAAACCATGATCCGTACCCGTTTTGCCCCTTCTCCGACCGGTTTTCTGCACATCGGCGGCGCCCGCACCGCTCTCTTTGCCTGGGCCTTTGCTCGCCATCACGGTGGCAAGTTCATTCTGCGCATTGAAGACACGGACGTTGCGCGCTCGACGCCGGAGGCCGTGCAGGCCATTCTTGACGGCATGAAGTGGCTGGGTCTTGCGCCCGACGAAGGCCCGTTTTACCAGATGCAACGCATGGATCGTTACAAGGAAGTGATTCGGCAGATGCTCGCAGCTGGCACAGCCTACTATTGCTACACGACACCGGAAGAACTTGAACGCATGCGCGAGGAGCAACGAACCAAGGGCCTCAAACCGCGTTATGACGGCACCTGGAGGCCGGAGCCGGGCAAGAGCCTGCCAAAGCCTCCGGCTGGCGTGCAACCGGTAGTGCGCTTCAAGAACCCGAGCGCAGGCGTGGTCGTCTGGGATGATCTCGTAAAAGGACGCATCGAGATCGCCAATGCCGAACTCGACGATCTGGTGATCGCCCGCGCCGATTTCACGCCCACCTATAACTTCTGCGTGGTTGTCGATGACTGGGAGATGGGCGTTACGCACGTCATTCGGGGCGACGATCACGTCAATAACACACCGCGCCAGATCAACATTCTCCAGGCGCTCGGTGCGGAAGTACCGCTCTACGCACACCTTTCGATGATCCTTGGCGACGACGGGCAGAAACTTTCCAAGCGCCACGGCGCAGTCAGCGTGATGCAGTACGACGACGAAGGCTATCTGCCGGAGGCTGTGCTCAACTATCTGGCTCGTCTGGGCTGGTCGCACGGCGACGACGAGGTGTTTTCGATGCGACAGTTCTGCGAGTGGTTCGATCTCGACCACATCACCCCGTCAGCCGCGCAGTTCAACACCGAGAAACTCAACTGGCTTAATGCCTATTACATCAAGCAGGCCGACAACGCCCGGCTGGTGGCACTGGTCCGGCCACGCCTTGCCGCACGCGGCGTGACGATCACGGCTACGCCTCCACTGGAAGCCATCATCAGCCTTTACAAGGAGCGTGTGAGCAAGCTCAACGAACTGGCCGACGTCGCTGAGGTGTTCTACATCGATCTTCACCCGAATCCTGAAGTGCTGGCGCAACACCTGACAGCCGAAGCCCTGCCGGCCTTAGCCGATTTCATTGCCG
>CAIVZW010000649.1 GCA_903910495.1 uncultured beta proteobacterium | reverse complement strand
GGCCTATCTCGCCCTGCTCGGACAACTGATGAATGCCGGCTGGTTTTATGACGGACTCGGGGTAAGCACGCAAAGTACGGCCCTGTCACTGATTCTTTTTTTCCTCGCCGTGCCGGTCTTTACCTATCTGCTGACCCCGCTGATGAGCCTGCTCTCGCGCCGTCACGAGTTCGAGGCGGACCGGTATGCCGCCGAGCATGCCTCGGCCGACGATCTGGTCAGCGCACTCGTCAAGCTCTATGAGGACAATGCGGCTACCCTGACCCCCGACCCGCTGCATTCGCTGTTCTACGACTCACACCCGCCCGCTGCGCTGCGCGTTGAACGACTGGCGCATCTGACTTGAAGCTCAGGGGTACCATCGTTGCCGCGCATGGCCGGCAATATCAGGTTGAACTCTCCGGCGGTGAAACGCTGCTGTGTTTTCCACGCGGCAAGAAAAGTGAGCTGGCCTGTGGCGATCATGTCACTGTGCTGCGCAGCGGTGATGGCCAAGGGGTGATCGCCGCGGCCGAGGAACGCCACACTCTCCTCTATCGCTCGAACGAATTCAAGCAGAAGCTGATCGCCGCCAACGTCACGCAAATCGTTATTGTTGTCGCCACCGAACCTTCGTTTTCCGACGAACTGGTGACGCGCTGCATTGTGGCTGCCGAAAGCCAGGACATGAAGGCGCTGATCGTGCTCAATAAATGCGACCTGAACAAGCGCCTGGAATTTTCCAAATCGCTCCTGACACCGTTTGAAAAACTGGGCTACCCGGTGTTGCAGCTATGTGCGCAAACCAGTGTCGAGGCCCTGCGCACACGACTCGCTGGCCATGTCAGCGTGCTCGTCGGCCAATCCGGCATGGGCAAATCGACACTGACCAACGCCCTGATTCCCGGTACCAACGCGCCAACGCGCGAGATTTCCGAAACGCTCGATTCGGGCAAGCACACGACGACACACGCGACGCTATATCACCTGGACGCCAATTCTGCGCTGATCGACTCGCCGGGCCTGCAGGAGTTCGGATTAAGCCACCTGACCGCGGCTGCCATCGAACAGTCCTTCCCGGAATTCCGTCCGCTGCTGGGTCAATGCCGTTTCCGTAACTGCCGCCACGACCGCGAACCCGATTGCGCGGTACATTCCGCCGTCAGGCGTGGCGACATTGACCCGCGCCGTTACGCGGTATTCCGCGCTCTGCGCGCCGAAGCCGGTTGACCTGAAAGGACGCTTGATCAGCGCGAGCGCGGCTTATCCCTGGAGGTTTCCCGGGGAGGAGGGGCATTCATCATGCTGACACAGCGCTGCAAGGTAGCTGCCTGCTGCTCTGGCGATTTGCCAAGCAGTTCGCAGTCCTGGCCGTCCGGTTTCTCTTTCGGTTTTTTCAATTTTGGCGCTTCTGGTGCCGGTGGCGCGCCTGCAGTTGCCTTGGCATCGGGAAGGATTTCCGCTTTCTGCCCGGCATCGCCCGCAGGAGCGGCAACTTCCATTTTCTTGTTTTTATCCCCAATCGCCGTGGAGTGGGCGATCGAATACTCTTTCAACGCATACATCTGCCTGGAGAGCACTTCAATCTGCGCCTTCATTTCGGCAAGCTCCTGGCTCTTGCCCTTCAGTTCATCCCTGGCCGCATGGACTTCAGCTTGCAAGGCCGAACTGCGTTGATAATAAAGAACACCGCCGGTCGCCATCAAGGTCAGCAGAATGCCAAGCAGCATGGCGAGAATGACGACCATCGTGAGTTTCGGTTTAACGGCGGGTAATTCTTCGCCGACTTCAGCTTCTTCTCGGTCAGTGGCCACGGTTTTGTCCTTAAACCATCCGGGTAGGCATGGGGTAGGCGTTAATGCTGAAATTCACTTACTGATATAACGTAACCCAAAGGTAATACTTTAGCAACACCCATAAACATCATGAAAAATTTGGATTTTTACTCCTTTATGATCAATCTGGACACAGGCAGAGTATCGTCAGCAGGCGCCCAAAGCCATGGCTATCGGCAGGACAGGGACGATGAAGTCGGAATACATTTTCACAGCAATCCTTGAGCTGCACGTTCAAGCTGCGCACGACGCCGGCCGGTCGTGGTAATCTCTAAGTTCTACCAACAATAAACACGAAACAGATTCAATCTGCTCATGAACACGACCAACCCGCCAGCCAGTCCAGTCCAGAACGCCCGCCTACTACTCAAGACCCTGCAGGAAAGCTTTCCGGTATTCCGTGACTATTCGCCACTGGCCATCGGCATCGACAAACAACTCCTGGCCCGGCAACCCGATCTTGATCGCAAAATTCTGCGCATCGCGCTGGGCATGCATGCCAACTCGCTGCGTTACCTCAAGACCATGGAGAAAGCGACACATCGCCTTGAGCTTGATGGCCAGTCCGGGGACGAAATAAGCGACGCGCACCGCAGCCATGCCAAGGAAGTTCTGCGCGAACGTTTCAGAAAAGATGCCGAGCGACGCAAGGCTCAACGTGAAGCCGAAGCCCTTGAGCGTCAACGCACAGAAAAACTCAGCCAGCTGGTCGAGAAATTCGGCAGAAGCAGGTAGTTTCAGGCCACAAGCTTCCAGCCCCGCGGCTGATCAGATCACGGCTTGCGTTTCATCTGCGCCTCTTCTTCGCGCATCTTCCTGCTGAAGAAGCGCGCGAACCAGACCGCCATACCCAGTATGAAGACGATGACGAACAGGCTGAACAGCCCGATATCGGTTTTAAACAACTCTTGCCAGGCCATGACTCACCTCCCCTTGTTATCAGGAACAACACCGGAATCCATTACCGCTTGCACCTCAGCAGGCATTTGCAACGACGCCTTCTTTTCAATAACCCAGTCGCCAGTCAAACGCCACTGGCTTTTCTCGTCTTCCAGGGCAATGTGCCAGCGGCCGCTCAGAAGTGCGCCGAGTTTTCCCGTATATGAGCCTCCGCCATCAGCGTGCAAAAGAACGTTCTGATCAACCCCGGCGCGCGTTGGGTGAATAATGCGCAGCTTGAGCGCTTCCGGCAGTACAACATGCGGCTTGCCGCGCAGAAGGATCCGGATCTGCGGCCCCTCGGCACTTTGCATCACTTCGGCCTGCAGGCCCAGAGCGGACGCTTTCTGGTCGCGTGCGCTCATCTGGTTCACAGCCAGCCCCAGCTTGTAGTAATCGTCATCGACCAGACCATCGTTGCTGACCACCGCCAGATACGCCGTAATGATGCCGGCGACGATAACAACAAAAGGCCCCGCCATCAGTATCCATGGCCAGGGATGGCGATACCAGGGGCTTATGGCGGCAGTCAATTTCTGATTCATGGCAGGAAAAAAGTGGCTTTCTCGCGAACGACGATGCTATCGTGGTTCTGCGCACGGATTTCAAAGAAAATGGGATTCGCGCCCTTGTTCCCCTTGCCTTCCGCGACACTGGCGGAAAGAAGAATCGTCTTGGCAGAAAT
>CAIVZW010000648.1 GCA_903910495.1 uncultured beta proteobacterium | reverse complement strand
GCCAGTCACGTAGCCGCGTAACTGGCTGCCACTTGCCTCGAATTTCAGCTCGTACCATAATCCGATCGCCGAGGAATATGGCGCTGAGGCCAGTTGCGTCCACACGCCTCCCAGTCTCCGCCAGATTCGAGCCTCTGAACCAGCAGACAAATCAAACAGATACAGGTTGCCCGTGTCCCGAGCGCGTGCGACCAGCCCAAAGGCTTTCCCTCCCCCGCCTTCGAGTTGTGCGCGGGCCGTGACTACACAAGTCGTGCAGTAGATGGTGTGCGGCCAAGCGACCACATTGGTCCAGGAACCGAGCAAAGTTTGGCGCAATACGCTGCCTTGAACAAACCATTCACCCGTGGTCTCCCATTCAGACGACAGGGAAGCCCCAAAGTCATCGTAGAAAAGCTGATCCTGATGTGCGGTAGGGGTCGGAGTAGGCGTTAGGACTGCCTGACCAGAAATGGCGAAATTGTCGTATCGAGCATGGGCTTCGCTAGTGCGTAGGCCAGCCATACCTTGATCGAAGGTGTCATCGGTTGCTTCCAGCGCGAGGGTCTCGTTCACATAGACGCGTAACGCACTTCCATCGGCTTCAAACCGGAAAGCATAGGGGGTATCATAGGTGATTACAAAAGGTTTGATGAGCAGTGGAGTCCAAACGCCTGAAACCCGCCGCCACATGCGCACCTCCTGACTGACCATCCGTAGATCCGCCAGGTAGAGGTTTTGCGCATCCTGCATACGAAGGACCAGGCCGATTGACCGCTCGCCGCTGCTCTGATTAGTAGACGGAAATGTCAGTACCGCTTGCGCTGAGCAGTCTGCACAGACGACGCCTGCAGGCCAACTGAACGCCTCGCTCGCCAAGGCCGTGGCCGTCTGCTCATATGCACCGGTTACACCAATCCAACTCCCTCCTGAGGTCACCCATGCCGGTTTAGGTCCGGCGTCGAAATCGTCCCAGAAAAGCGCGTTTGGCGGCGGCCAGACCGCGGCCAGCGCTCCCGCTGCTGCCTGTTGACTCCCCACCACCGGTGTCTGCCCGGTGAAAACTAACAATACACCGATCAGTATGCCCAAGAGCAGACAACTGCCGATAACCTTACTGCGACGGTCGCTTTGTGCAGTCATATCATCTGCTTCTCTCGCACCGCTCATGCGGTCTTGCGGCATAACACAAACTGATACGCACCCACCGTCGGCAGCGGTTCTTCATAGTACGGCCGCAACCAGCGTTCGAACGCTTTCCGCTGCCAGTCAAACAGCATCCATCGCCCGACCAGGCGTTTGCTGATCAGGCTTGGCACGCCCAGATAATGGCTCAAATCAAACCGTCTGTGTGCGGCAGCGGAAAAGTAGTAGGTCTGCTGTTCGACCGCCAACCCAACCGTCTCCAAACGCCGGCGCCACTCTTCCGGTGGATAAACATGATAATGGTGCGAGATGCGGTTGAAGAATCTGCCGTACGCCCGGCTCAACGCTTGCAGCCCGACCTTCCGGAAGGCGGTTGCGCCAAGCAGGAAGTCGGGGTAGTGTTCGCTGGGCAGCGTCGTGGCGAACGTACCGCCCGGACGCAGCACGCGACTGATCTCGCGCAGTACCGCGGCATTATCAGGGATGTGCTCAATCACACAGTTGCTGACAACGGTGTTGAAGCTGGCGTCATCGAAGGGCAACTCGGTGGCACTGGCGAACATCACCTTGCGATAGATTCCCGGTCGAGACGCGGCCTCGGGCAGATCGCGTTTCATCACGTCGATGCCTACGTCTATCGGCAGAGCGCTGTAGGCAACGGACGCAAAGTGGCCGTCACCGCAGCCGATATCGAGCACGGGAGACACAAGCGGTACTTTGCCCATAAATTCGCACTCCACCGCGCGCAAGATCGCGCGATGCGGAGCCATGTCCTTGAGCTGTTCAGCGAGGTAGTCCGTCACGACCGTTTCTCCTCGAACAGCTTCTCGTATTCATCCACCGTGCGCGCCAGCTCGAAGCCATCAGGCATCACTGTCATTGCCT
>CAIVZW010000647.1 GCA_903910495.1 uncultured beta proteobacterium | reverse complement strand
GCCGCGGCAACACCTTCCAGATGCCCCGTCCCATACAATTCCGGGGTTTTGGAGAATTTCTTCGAGATGGCATACGACACGTAAGCCGCAACATCCGCACCAGCTCCCGGTAAGGCACCAATGAGCGTTCCGATCACGTTGCCTTGCATGATTCCGCTTTTGTACGGCCACAATGCCTTGAACAGGCCACGAAAAATATTGCCGGTATCGGCTGTCACGTGGTCGATCAGACGCGGGATGGGTTTGATCGCGTAACGCATCAGTTCCGGCAGTGCAAACATGCCGACCAGGACCGGGACCAGACCCAGGCCGCCAATCATTTCAGTGGAACCAAAGGTAAAGCGTGCCTGGCCGGCCACCGGATCGAGCCCCACGAGCGCAAGGAGCAAACCCAGCAACAGTGCCAGAACACCCTTCAATAAAGATGCGTTGGAAACCATGAGCGCGCACGACAAGCCCAGAAGACACAGCCAGAAGAACTCGTAGGCACTGAAATTCAGCGCGAATTCTGCCAGTGCCGGCGCAAAAAAAATCAGGCACAGTGTGCCGAAAATACCGCCGATGGCCGATGTCACCAAAGACGTACCCAGAACCAATCCGGCCTGCCCCTTTTGTGTCATGCGATAGCTGTCTTCCACATACGCCGCTGACGCCGGTGTGCCGGGAATGCGGATCAGCGCCGCCGGGATGTCGCCCGAGGTGATGGCCATGGCACTGACCGCAACGATCGTCGAGATGGCCACCAGAGGACTCATGAAGAAGGTTAGTGGCACCAGCATCGAGACCGCCATGGATGCAGTCAAACCGGGAATCGCGCCTACGGCGAGTCCGAAGATGGAGGCCAGCAACATTGGGACAAGCACTTCGACCTGAAAGAGCAGGCCCAGGCCCGCCATGATCACCTCCATGAGAACACTCCCTGAATCGGTTCGAGCACGCCCATGGGGAGTGGCACCTGCATGAATGACCCAAAAAAGACCTGAATGAACAACACGGTGACCAGACTGACAAAAATGGCGGCGACCGGGCGCCGCCAGAACCACCACAGGTTGGCCCACAAAATCGCGGCGGCCGTGAGCAGGAATCCGATTTCGTCTGACACTGCGATATAGAAGACCACGCCGCCGAGCATCAACAACAAGCCAATGATGGCCTTGGGGGTTCGCAAATCCGGTTCCGCTTCAAACCAGGGGCCGCGCGATCCCAGTGCGAACAACCGCTGGACGGCCAGCCCCAGCCCGGTCAGGACCAGCCCGATGCCAACCAGGCACGGGAAGAACCCGGGGCCAAAGCGCAAATGGGGCAGTGCGGGCATGCGGTACCCGGTGATGAATACATAGACACCGAGAACCACCGCCGCAAGGCCGATCAGCATGTTGTTGATGCGCACGTTTCAGCCCTTTATTTCTTTGCCAGGCCAAGTGCGCTGATCAATTTCGCGACTTCGATCTCTTGTGCCTTCATGAACTCGGTGAATTGTGCTTGCGAACGCCACTGGATGCCGAAGCCGCGATCCGCCATCGCTTTGATAAAGGCGGGGTCATCGACGATTAGCTTCAGTTCCTTCTCCAGGGTGGCGACGATTTCCTTGGGTAGCCCGGCAGGTCCGACGACGCCACGCCATGCGCCGGAGATGAAGTCCTGTCCCAGAGCTTCTTTGACCGTTGGCACGTCCGGAAAACTGGGAATGCGCGATGAAGCCATGACCAGCAAGGATTTGGTCTTGCCCGCACTGGACATGGCGGCGGTTTCCGGCAGCGAACAGGGGATAACATCAATGGTGCCCGAAGCGAGATCGAGCATGCCGGCAGCGGCGCCTTGTGACGGGATCATCTGCAACTTATCGACGGCCACACCGTTGGCCGCCATTAACCCTGCAAAGGCCAACGGCCATGAACCACCACATCCACCACCGCATGAAATGTTGAATTTTCCGGGATTGTCCTTGAGCGCTTGGACCAGCTGTTTGGCATCCTTGTAAGGGCTGCCCACTCCAACAGTCAACGTGCCCGGATCAAAGTTGTACTGGGCAATCGGGGTCATGTTCTGCATGCTCAGCGTGGTCTGCCCCATCTCTTTGTAATGGGCATAGTTGTAGAGGATGCCCAGGGTGTAACCGTCAGGCCGGGACGTGGCGAACTTGGTAATGCCGACGACGCCACCCCCTTCGCCCATATTGACCACGTTGAAGGGCTGTTTGAATTTCTGTTCCAGCCGGGTTGCGAGCATGCGCGCCGTGGCGTCCGTGCCACCGCCAGCACCCGCAGGAACAATGATCGTTACAGGTTTCTCTGGCCATGCGGCCATGGCACTTCCGCTAATCGCTAACGCCACTCCAACAGCGCAAACAGCTAATGCTTGGAACTTGTTTAAACGTTTGATGTTCATGTTCGTCTCCTATAAAGAATTGATTTCTGCGACATTAAATGGCTCTCTACTTAGAACATTATTGCTGGCTTCTTTAACACTGTGCTTCTGAATAAATATGCTTTTGGGAATTGGTGAACCTTCACGACAAACCTTGTTGGGACTCTATCGGGCTAGATACGACAAAAATCGGCGGCATTGCCGCCACGATGTATTTCCTGAGTGAAGGCGCGTTGTCGTTCGTGTTTAGCCGGTCGATCGGGATCATAGAACGGTTCCCTTCTGCATCAAGATCTACCGGTCACAACATTGACGGGGGTCAAAGGTGCGTGACCCTGCAAGACCGCCGCGACGTTTTCACACGCAAGACGACGAGTGGCCTCTCTGGATTCGCGAGTACCTCCACCAATATGGGGAGTCAGAACAACGTTTTTCATCGTCAGCAGCGCCGGGGTCACCTTTGGCTCGTCTTCGAAGACATCGAGTCCTGCTCCACCGATATGCCCGTTTTGCAGCGCAGCCACTAGCGCAGCCTCATCCATGGTTTTCCCGCGTGCCATGTTGATAAAAATGCTCCCCGGCCTCATGGATGAAAACCGTTTGGCATTCATGAGATGGCGAGTGTCAGGCATCAGCGGGACATGCAAGGAAACGATGTCTGCTTCTACTAGCAATTGATCGAGTTCGCGAAACCGATGATCAGCTTTCTCATTGAGATCAAAAAATATTATCCGGAGACCAAAACCCATGGCACGTTGCGCAACTGCACGCCCGATTTTTCCGAACCCTATGATCCCGAGAACTTTCCCTTTGAGTTCCAATCCATCCCACACGCCGGGCTGGAAGCTTTTCCATTGACCCGAACGAACAAAAGCATCAGCTTCGACAATCCTGCGAGCCGTTGCCAAAAGAAGAGCTAACGTACAATCGGCAGTTGATTCAACAAAGGTACTCGGTCCGTTCGTTGCCCAGACTCCCCGCGCAGACATGAGCAACAAATCGAGGTTGTCGGTACCCAATGACACATTGGCTACGATTTTTAAATTTGGAGCAGCATCGAGAAGCTCAGCATCAACGCGCAGTTCGGCCTGGTTGATGATGGCATCGAGCGAAGGGGCAAGACGCAATACTTCTTCTCGTGTCATCAAGTCACCGTTGGAGGGCCCCATGATGATTTCAGCAATTCCCCTCAACGATCCAAAAACAGATTCCGGAACTGTATTGGTTATCAGCACTTGTTTCATTAAATTTCTTCGTCTTGATTAATTAGCAATCGGCTCCACAAACAGCATGGTTAATGTCATAAATCGAACCATTATCAAAGTAATCTTCACATTGCTAATTCTTGAGTGACTTCCTTGCCCGCGATCAATGCAAACAAGCGGTCGCGGCTATTCCACTAAAACTTCAACACCTTGCCTGTCTCACAAATACAGCAATCAACAACGTAAACTTCAAAAATAACGGTAACACAGATTAGTACAAATCTGTTTTGTAATCTGATGGTGTTTTTTAAAATTAATCAGGCAGGTCTTACACATAAAAATTCTTTTTCACATTCAACTCCCGCACACCCGGATGCTTGACGAGTTCATCCTCAATCAAATCGACACCTAATCCGGGACGATCGGAGAGATGCAAGACTCCCCCCTGAACATCCAGCGGATGACTGATGACCTCGTCGCGCCAAGGCACATCATTTACCATGAACTCGCAACGGAAGAAATTGGGAATGCTTGCACAGACGTGCGCGCTGGCCAGAGTACTTAGCGGGCCGTTCGGATTGTGAGGTGCAACTAAAACCCCATAGGCTTCGGCCATGCTCGCGATGCGCTTCATTTCGCTTGGCCCTCCACAACGAGTAATGTCGGGCATGATGACGTCGCAGATGTGATTCTCCAGGACTGGGCGGAACCCGTGCCGGGTGTAATGGCGCTCACCTACACAGATGGGCACGTTGGACGGGAGTCGCTCCCGGAAAGCACGCAGGGTCTGGGCACTCTCCGGGCCGGCCGGCTCCTCGTACCAGGTCACCCCCAGAGGTGCGAGACGTTCAGCCATCTTTACCGCCACCCCAAAATTAAGCATGGCGTGGGTTTCGATCATCATGTCAAACTCAGGCCCCACAGCATCTCGAACGGCTTTTGTTACCTCGAATGCCAGATCCTGTTGGGCTTTGGTCAGGGTGAGGTTGGTGTGCAGGTCTTCGCCGTAGAGGTAGTTTGTGTGGGCGAAGGGGTCGAATTTCAGGCCGGTAAACCCAAGTTCCTTAACCCGCCGTGCTTGCTTCGCATACTCCTCGCCGGTATGACCACCACCGGTGAACCAGTAGTTGGCGTAGAGGAGAATATCCTTCCGGAAAGCTCCACCCAGCAGTTCGTAACAGGGCATTCCGTAGACCTTGCCCTTCAGATCAAGGAGCGCCATATCAAGGCCGCTGATGGCACAGAGGCTGGCACCGTAAGGTCCGATCCAGTTCAGGTCACGATAGAGTTTGGTCCAGATGAAGTCGGTTCGCAGCGGGTCGAGGCCGATCACGCGTTCACCCACATGCTTGGCCGCTGCCTCAATAATCGGACTGCCTGGCCAGTTGGTGGCCTCTCCCACCCCGGTGTGCCCAGTGTCGGTGTAGACCTTCAACATCGTCCAGTTGTATTTCACGCCTTCGACGAGCCAGACTTTGACTTCAGTGATTTTCATGATAACGCTGCCTTATCTTCTTTAACCTGAGTGAGGCGTCAAAAGACTCACTGACTTCCAGCCTGGCGAGTCACTTCCGCTCAATTTCTTACAGGATTCCGAACTTGTCCCACGCGGCCTGGGCGCCCATGCCACCCTTGATGGCCTCGAAGACCCGTTTCTCGCCGTGTGCCTTGACCCAGGCGGCTTCGATTACTTCCTTTTCGATTTCCTGTGGAATTACACAGACGCCGTCGAGATCTCCGAACAGGATGTCACCCGGCTTGATGGTCACGGCACCCATCTGGATCGTGCACCGGAAGTCAATTACTTTCCCCCGGGGCCGCTGATCCTGAGCGTATCGCCCATAAGAAAACACAGGGAACCCAATCTCCAGAATGCCCCGAGTATCACGAGAATAACCATCGACTACGGCTCCGGCAGACCCCCGGTTTTTAGCGCAAGTGCTCATGAGTTCCCCCCAGAGTGCGTAGTCCGGCGAAGAACCGGTGCACACGTACACTTCATTTTTCTTCAGTTCATCCAGGGCCCGCAGCATCAAGCCAAAAGGCCGGTTGAACAGATCGTTAACGCGACCAGGCCCTTCGCCTCCGTAGTCGTCGGCTTCCAGCACGGGCATCGCACGACCGACCAGCACCATGTCGTCGTGCAGTGGCTGTATCCGAGGGGGCAGGAATTGATTGGTGCGGCCCATGATATCCATGACATCACCGATAACCGCACTGAATAACCCACCACGGCAAAGGGCAAAAAG
>CAIVZW010000646.1 GCA_903910495.1 uncultured beta proteobacterium | reverse complement strand
GGCCGCCACTGCATTCTCGATCAGGGAGGCGGCCCTTTTCGCCTCGTCACAGTTGTTCCGTTCGCCCAGCCAGTTCAGCATCATCTGGCCGGACAGGATGGCTGCCACTGGATTGGCTATGCCCTTGCCGGCAATGGTTGGGGCCGTTCCGTGCGACGGCTGGAACATGGCGTTCCTGAAGCCAATATCGCCCGACGGCGCCATGCCCATGCCGCCGATAAAGCCTGCCGCCATGTCCGAAATGATGTCGCCAAACATGTTTTCCGTGACGATGACATCGAAATTTTCCGGCTGCTGAACCATCCACAGCGTCAGGGCATCGATGATGGCATAGTCACGCAGAACCTGACCTTCGTACTTGTCGGCAACTTCGTCGAAGATCTTCTTGAAAAACGCAAAAGAACGGAAAACATTCCATTTGGCACTGCAAGTCACCATCTTCTTGCCGTCCAGCACACGGCCATTGCGCTTCTGCGCAAGCTGGAAGGCGTAGTCAAAAAGGCGTTCCGATCCTTTGCGCGTAATCACCATCGTATCGGTGGCCACCTCGTCAACGGTATACGTTCCGCCGCCATAGGAGGCGAACAATCCCTCGCAGTTTTCACGCAGGACGACAAAATCGATGGCATTCTTGTCGGTCAGCCCAGACTTTATTCCGGGATAGAGCTTGATTGGCCGCACCCCGGCAAACAATTCAAGGTCAAAGCGCAGCTTGAACATGACATGGCCGGTGACTTCAGTGCCATGTGAATCGACAACGCCCGGAATGCCGATCGCCCCCATGTAAATCGCGTCGGCCTTTTTGCATTCCTGAAAGACCTCTTCGCTCAAGGCCGAGCCGGTTTTAAGATAGCAGTTGGCGCCAACGGCATAATCCTGGAATTCGAGTTCGAAACCGCCGACCACTTTCTGCACTGCGCGCAGAACCTTGACGCCCTCTTTCAGGACCTCCGGTCCAACTCCGTCTCCTGCCAAGTTGGCAATGTTGAATCTCATTTTTTCCTGTCACCTGCAGTTCGTTGCGCTCAGTCGCCAAGGGGAAGAATTTCCCCGTTTTCCATGTAAGCGAGGGTTGATTTAAGGTCCACGATGCCGGCGTCGGAACCAAGGCCCGAGGCAACGAGTGAACCTGCAGCGGAACCGAGAAGACCGCTTTTACGCAGGTCGAAACCGTTGAGCAGACCGGTGATGAAGCCGGCGCAATAGGCATCACCGCAACCCGTCGTATCGATCAGATTGGTCTTGAAGATCGGTATCCTGATTTCCTCGATTTTCGCTCCCGAATAGTAGGCAATGCTGCTTCCCCGGCCGCCCATCTTGAAGACCGTGGTTTTCGCCCCGTTATCCAGAAAATACTTGATGATCTCCATCCGGTCGGTTAGCCCCGTCATCATCTCCGCCTCCTCGAGGCCGGGCATGAAATAATCGATGTAGGGCAGGCAGGGCTTGATCAGGTCGAGGAGATCCGGACGCTCGATGGCCACGAGGTCGAAGGTCGTGATGACGCCATGTTCCTTGGCAAACCTGAGGATATCCCTGGTCGGCGTTCCATCGAGTTTCGGCAGCAGGGAGGTTCCGCCCATGTGCAGGACCTTGGCCTTTGCGAGAATGTCAAAATTGACATCGGCTATCGTAAACTCGCCATTCGCCCCGGTGACATGAAGGGCCGGACGTTCTCCGTTCGGACGAATCGGGAGCATCGTCGCCGAGGTCTGGATACCGGACTTTCTCACCAGATGCGACACGTCCACCCCGTGCTTGGCCATTGCGGCGAGGAGAAAATCGCCCAATGTATCTTCACCTACAGCGCCCATCGCAATGACGTGCAAGCCCAGTTTGGCCATATCAACGCTCGTGCCGGCGGCCGTTCCTGCTGCCGTAATGCGGATTTCCTTGAGCAGGTCAAGGCGCTGCCCCTCAGGTATCCTCGTCACCGGCCGTCCAAGAATATCGACAATGTGAATTCCCATGCTGACTACAGTATCCATTGCAACCTCTCCTAGTTATAAGTAAATGCTGAGGCCATCGTCACTACATGTCCGATATCGGATTATTATACTTTTTTCTCGATTTAACAACCCGACGATCTCAATGAATCCATGCCCTACTTTCCTTGCACCATCCTGTTCGTGGGCTTCCCTTGATAGTGCTATTCAGGGTGAGATGGCGTTCAACAAAACTGATCGATTCCCGAATGGCGGCTTCCACCTCGACCAGCGGCAGGGGTTCGCTGCGCCGTTGTAGCTGCCTGTTGGCCATGCGGTGCAACCGAAGCGGCATTTCTATCGTCAAATTGAGACTGGTTCTGGATACCGCGTGCAAAATGGTCGCGCAGTCGATGTCGCCCTTGCCGATTGGGGTAAAGAAATAACAGCCATCGTTCCCGACATGCACATCCTTGATATGGATATGGCCGCAATACGGCAGGGCAAGCAGGGTGTCGGCAAAAGGGTCGACGCCACCTGCACACTGCGGCGGGCGATGTGAGATGGAGCTACCGGTGTCGTAGTTGAGTCGGATGCAGTCATGTCCGATTCTTTTGAGCAGATCGATCCCGTCCTGAGCCGTATTGATCAGATTGTCACTGCCATCGCCGGGGTTTTCCAAACCTATCATGATCCCCAGTTGTTCTGCGTGGCGGGCAAGAGCATCAATGCTCCGGAAATACAGGGCACTGTCGATGCGTTTCGCAGCAGTGACGTTGATGATTCTGGCGCCCATCCCGGAGGCAAAGTCCATACGGCCGCGATAGATATCCACGACATCGGCGCGGTCAAACTGGATATTGTGGGCTGAAAAGGCATGGCAGGCGATGCCGCTGTCACGGAGCCAGCCGGCCTACTGCCGGGCCTTTTGCGCAGTGAAGTCGCTATCGTCGACGGGCCCGGAATAGCCAATGATGAAGGCCGGTTCGACGTACTTCACGCCGCAGGCGGCCAGACTTTCCAGCGTGCGCGAAAACTCGTAGCCGTCGTACGGTACCGACGAGACCGAAATGATTCGGGTAGTCACAACGGACACCTTCTTGAATGCGTGAATGCGCAAGTGCCCGTCTATGGGTCAACCCACGCCGAAAAGGAGCTTCGGCAGTGCCTTGGACAGCCAGGGGATGTAGGTGGTCATTAACAGCACCGCCACGTTCATGGCCATGAGCGGCATAATATGAATGGACATGCCGCCGATGCTGGCCTTGCACAGCTTGGCGGCGACGAACAGGGTGCCGCCGACGGGTGGCGTGTACAGCGCAATGGAGAGATTCATGACCATGATCACGCCCATCAGGATCAGGTCGATGCCCAGCGCCTGCGCCATCGGCAGGAACAGCGGCGCAGTCAGCAGCATCG
>CAIVZW010000645.1 GCA_903910495.1 uncultured beta proteobacterium | reverse complement strand
TTTGCCGCCGTGTATGGCCTCGACAACGAAAAGATGGCCGATGCAGCATGGTCGGTAATCCCAGAAGAAACGAAGCAGGAAGCGCGCGACTTCATGGAATGGCGCTATGGTGAAACCAAGGGCACCAAGGCGCAGTTCTATCTTGATCAGGGCGCCAGCGTTGAAGTTGCCAAGCAGCAGGCCGACGCCAAACGCGCCGAGGTGCGTTACGGCCTGAGTGAAAAGGCATTCATTGTCTGCGATTCGTTCAAGCGCCTCTGGCGCAACGCCCACAGCAACACAACAGCCTGGTGGAAAGAACTCAACGAAGCCGCACGGCGCGCCATCCTGTCGCCCGGCGTGACCGTGCCGGCAAGATCGGTGAAGTTCCGTAAGGATGGTTCATGGCTGCGCTGCCTGTTGCCGTCAGGGCGCTATCTTTGCTACCCGTTTCCGCAAGTTGATGACCATGGGCAAGTGTCCTTCATGGGCGTCAATCAGTTCAATCGCAAATGGTGCCGCATCAAGACTTACGGCGGCAAGCTCGCGGAGAACATTACCCAGGCCAGCGCACGCGATGTATTCGCCCACGCCATGCCGCTGCTCGAAGATGCTGGCTATCCAATCGTGCTTGGCGTCCACGATGAAAACATCACCGAAACACCTGACGAAGCGCAGTACAGCGCTGAAGAAGTCGCTCGAATCATGTCCATCGTCCCGCCGTGGTGCGCAGGATTGCCACTCGCCGCTGCGGGTTTTGAAACGTACCGATACCGGAAAGAGTGATATGAGAACCCTGATCAACTGGTTATACCGCCGTTTCCTGCG
Source organism: uncultured beta proteobacterium (assembly GCA_903910495.1). Next base: position 1,737 of record CAIVZW010000645.1, on the reverse strand, counting down.
CGCCGACATCAAGGCGCTGGAGATACACTACGCCGATCTGACGCGCCTGATGCGCACGGCCACCTCGGAGGAAGAGTTCTATCGTATCCGCAACGCGCGCGAGACCACCAAGACTCAACTGACTGCGTTGAGCATCCTGCACAAAAGCCTGCTGCCCGCCAGCAAGATCGCAGGAGTGCCGAGCAATGGTTGAGCAGGATGTTGAAGACTATCTGGTCGAGCGCGTTAAGGAACTGGGCGGCGAAGTCCGCAAGGTACAGTGGATTGGCCGCCGTGGTGCGCCCGATCGGCTGGTGATGCTGCCGGTACAGCACGGCATTGGGACAGGATTGTGGCAAGACACGACCATGTGGATCGAGCTCAAAGCTCCCGGCCAGAAGGCAAAACCACATCAGATTCGCGAACACGAACGCATGCGTGCTATGGGCCAGCGCGTGGTCGTGATTGATTCAATTGAGGGCATCGATGCCCTTCTGCAATAACACTTTCACACAAGGAGAACGGAATGAGCAAAGCGCAATTTCTGCAACAAAATCTAAAGCCGGGCGAAGTGTACGCCGGCCTGATCCTTGGGCAGAACGGCGAGGCCGACTATCACTTGATTCTGCTGCCGGGTGAAGCGCAGTCAGTCACCTGGGCCAAGGCCAAGGTCTTTGCCGAGAAAGCCGGCGGCGCGCTCCCCAATCGGCGTGAGTTACGTTTGCTATGGGTGAACGCGAAACAGGAATTTACACCTAACTGGTACTGGTCCTCGGAAGAGCACGCCTCGGATTCCGGTTATGCCTGGATGCAGGCCTTCGACGACGGCAATCAGGACGACCACCGCAAGTACGGCACCTATCGGGCCAGAGCAGTCCGCAGATTACCCATTTAACTATTTAACCCTTTATTCTCAGCATGGCACTCCATAATACCCTGCCGATTTACAAGGTTGCCTACGACCTTCTCGATGCTATTACCGACTTGTCCAAGAACATGCCTCGCGATTTCAAGGCATCCATTGGCAACAAACTCCGGGATGAATGCATTGAGATCGTCGTATTGATTTTTCGGGCTAACTGCGCGCAGGACAAAGTGCCGCATCTTGGCCTGCTGATCGAGCACCTTCAAGTCACTGAACTGCTGGTGCGTCTCTCGCGAGACAAACGGCTCACATCAACCGGACAGTACGCTCGGGTGATCGAGCTCACCAGCAGCATAGGAAAGCAGGCAACCGGATGGCGCAGGATGTCCGCGTCGCCTGTTGCATGATGGTCAAGGCCACTATGCCCGTGCGATCTTTTAATCTGGTCGTGCCGCTGGCTTCAGCCACCGACATGCGCGCCATGGATACCCCCGTCAATTATTCGGAAGGGTCCTGCGCAGTTTCCCTCGTGAGTGATCTTGGGGGCGACGTAGATAGCACGAATGGACGCAGCACGCCTCGAATTCCGATTATGCCTGGATGCAGAACTTCAACAACGGCAATCAGAACAACAACCACAAGAACAACACCAATCGGGCCAGAGCAGTCCGCAGATCAATACCCGCGTCGCCATGCTGAATTTTCTTTTACGGACCTGGTGCAGGCCTACCTCGACTGCCGCCAGACCAAGCGCAACAAACCGACGGCCATCGCCTTTGAACAGGATCTGGAACGCAATCTATGCCAGCTTCACGATGAACTGATAGCCGGGACGTATCGACCCGGGAGGTCGATCTGCTTTGTCATCACGCGCCCCAAGTGCCGCGAAGTCT
>CAIVZW010000644.1 GCA_903910495.1 uncultured beta proteobacterium | reverse complement strand
CCGAACATGTTTCCGCAATTGATAGCAACAGGTTTCATGATTTGCGCCGTCATGCTGGTTTTACGTGGTGTCAAAACCCTCGCTGCTGAGGGCTGGATCACCCTGCCCGACTGGTGGGGGCAACGCCGCGTGGCGCTCGGATTTCTGTTAATTCCACTGGTTCTGGCGTTTTACGTGACCTTGTCGGAAAGCCTGGGATTCCTGCCAACGGCAGTGATCTTGCTGATGGCGCTGTTTCTTGTATTTGAGGTCAAACTCCGCACGGCTCTCATTGTCGCCATTGTCGGCTCGCTCTGCATTCACTTCATTTTTTACAAACTCCTCAGGGTGCCGTTGCCGTGGGGCATACTCGATTCAGTGACCTGGTAAGCCGAAAGCAATCTTATGCTCGCTAATTTATCTGCTGCCTTCGGACAGGTCTTTGACCTCTACGTGCTGGGCGTCATTCTGGTTTCAGCCATCTACGGTCTTTTCGTCGGGGCAGTTCCCGGCTTGAGTGCCACCATGGCAGTGGCGCTGCTGGTGCCTGTCACGTTCTTTATGCCGCCAGTGCCCGCGATTGCGGCCATGGTGACCGCTACCGCGATGGCGATTTTCTCCGGCGATATACCGGGTTGCCTGTTGCGCATCCCCGGCACGCCCGCGTCGGCCGCCTATACCGATGAGGCATTTGCCATGACCAATAAAGGCCAGGCCGAACTTGCGTTGGGCGCTGGGCTGGTGTTTTCCGCTGTTGGCGGTCTGTTCGGTACAATCGTACTCATCACTGCGGCCCCCTCGCTGGCAGAAATCGCGCTCAAGTTTTCCTCTTACGAGTATTTCTGGCTCGTGCTGCTCGGCCTGACCTGTGCGATTTTCATCGCCTCCAGCAATCCACTCAAAGGTTTTGTATCCTTGTTCCTGGGCTTGATGATCGCCTGCGTCGGCATGGGCAATCCTGCCGGCTTTGCGCGCTTCACCTTTGGCAATAGCGATCTCCTCGGCGGTATGTCGCTGGTGCCGATCATGGTGGGGATGTTCGCCGTGTCAGAGGTGCTGCGGTATGCGATCACCGCCAACCAAAGAATGGAGATCGTGCAAAGCAAAATCGGTAATGTGTTCGCGGGCATGTGGGGTTTGACGATCAAGTATCCAGCGGCTATTCTGCGCGGCAGCATACTTGGCACGATTGTGGGGGCGCTGCCTGGCGCCGGCGCGGACATTGCTGCCTATATGTCTTATGCGATGAGCAAGAAATTCTCCAAGGAACCAGAGAAATTCGGCACGGGTCACGTAGAAGGCATTGTCGAATCGGGTGCGGCCAATAACTCATCTCTGGCGGGCGCGTGGATTCCGGCGCTGGTGTTTGGCATCCCGGGCGACTCAATTACGGCAATTGTCATTGGCGTGCTTTACATGAAGAACCTGAACCCGGGACCCATGATTTTCGTGAACAATCCGGTCGCAATTAACTCGGTGTTTATCGTTTTTGTCCTGGCCAATTTGCTGATGTTGCCACTTGGTTTCCTGACCATCAAGCTATCCAAGAAGATTCTGGAAGTACCGCGCAACATTCTGATGCCGTTGATTCTGCTGTTTTGCATCGTCGGCGCCTACTCCATCAACAACAGCGCATTTGATGTCGGCATCATGCTCGGCTTTGGCATGCTGGCTTACCTCATGGAAGAAAACGGTTTCCCGATCGCCCCGACGATTCTCGGTGTGGTCTTGGGAGGAATGTTGGAGGAAAACTTCATCATGTCGATGATTAAATCGGATGGTAACGTTGTCGCGTTTTTCAACCGCCCCATCGCTGGTACCTTGGGTGTACTGACCATTCTCGTTTGGAGCATGCCCATTGTCATGCGCCTGATACGTAAAAAGCAGATAAAGGAGGCGTATGTCAATGGATGACCTGAAAGCTAAAGTTGTTCTTGTTACGGGTGCGTCCACTGGTATCGGTGCAGCTTGTGCAAAAGCCTTTTGCGCACTTGGCTGCAAAGTGGCGGTGTACTAGAACAGTTCCAAGGCCGCTGCGAAGGAAGTGGCCGTGG
>CAIVZW010000643.1 GCA_903910495.1 uncultured beta proteobacterium | reverse complement strand
TGGGTTCGCAGCAAGGCTTGATCTTGCGCGAACTGGTGGAACAAACCGATCTGAAACGCGTCTGCGTGGCCGGAGGCGATACCTGCGGTTACAGCGCCAAACAGCTCAACATCTACGCGTTGGAAATGGTCATTCCGATTGCGCCGGGCGCGCCGTTATGCCGGGCGCACAGTGAGTTGACGCGGTTTTCTGGAATCGAAATTTCGCTCAAGGGCGGCCAGAATGGCACTCCCGCCTATTTTGTTCAGATATTAAACGGCAATCCCTAATCACATTAACTCAGGAGGCATTCACTATGAAAACCAAAGTTACATTGATTGGCGCTGGCGGCAAGATGGGCTGCCGTATCTCAGACAACCTCATGAAGAACGAAGATTATGAGGTGGATTATGTTGAAGTCAGCGGGCCGGGAGTAGCAAACCTTGTCAGTCGGGGATTGAAAACCACGCCGATGGACGAAGCGCTTGCCCGGGCCGACGTGGTTATCCTTGCCATCCCGGACAAGTTGATCAAGCAAATAACCGAAGAGATAGTCCCAAAGCTCAAGAGCGGGGCCATGGTAATCGGCCTGGACCCCGCTGCAGCTCACGCCGGCGTCATTCCGGTCCGCGATGACCTAGTGTATTTTGTGACGCATCCCTGCCATCCGCCACTGTTCAACGATGAAGTTACTCCAGAAGCCCGCGCTGATTGGTTCGGGGGTGTTCATGCCAAGCATCACATAGTCTGCGCACTGGACTCTGGGCCGGAAGAAAGCTATGCCCTGGGCGAACGGATTGCGCGCACCATGTATGCCCCGGTGATGAAATCCTTCCGCGTCACCGTTGAGCAGATGGCCATCTTGGAACCAGCCTTGTCGGAAACTCTCTGCGCCACCTTGGTATGGGCCATTAAGGAGGCCTATGACGAAGTCGTCAAAATGGGTGTCCCCGCGGAAGCGGCCTGGGAATTCCTTTCAGGTCATGCCCGCATCGAGTTTGGCATCTTCTTCGGCCTTACCGGCTTTCCCATGTCCGACGGTGCAAAACTGGCGGTTGAAAACGCCAAAGAGAAGATATTCAAGCCCGATTGGAAAGAGCAAATCATGAATCCGGAGGCCATTAAACGTAGCGTGCGCGAAATCACCGGACAGGTCTAATCACCTAGAGCGAGGGCATCCGCTCCCCGACGCCACAAACATTTGGCGCCGGGGATAGCCATAGCGTGCGATGCCATCCCTTCAAAACAATTGGAAATTTGGATGAGGAAACCCCTGGTTGGATTTATTGGTATTGGGCATGTTGGCAATCCGATGTGCCACAACATACTTAAAGGAGGTTACCGCCTGACGGTGTGCGATATCCGCCCGAAGGCCTATGCCGACCTGCAGGAAAAGGGCGCGGAAGTTGCTGCCACCCCGGCTGAGGTGGCGGCCAAGGCCGATATTATCCTGCTGAGTCTCTATAACTCAGCGTTGGTTGAGCAGGTGATTTTTGGCGATAACGGCATCACCAGTGTGCCGGTGAATGGCAAGATCGTCATTGACACTTCGACAGGTTTGCCCGAGAGCAGCAAAGCCTTTGCGGCGAGGTTTTCAGAAAATGGCGGGGCCATGCTGGATATGCCCCTGACCGGAGGCGAAACCGGTGCAAAGGCCGGCACATTGAGCTTTATGATCGGCGGTGACAAGGCCGTATTCGAGCGCGCGCTGCCGGTAATCCAGACGATGGGCCAAGACATCATTTACTGCGGGCTGCCTGGTTCTGGCATGGTGGTCAAAATGGCGAATCAAATGCTGATCACGACTTTTTTCACAGCCATCGTGGAGGCTTTTAACTTTGTTGATTTGCACGGTGTGGATTTAATCAGTTGCTTTAAGGCGATTGAACATGGTTCTGGACAGTCAAGACGCTTGGATAAATTTGGCGCCCAGTACCTGCTGCACACCCTGGCACAGGATGCGAACGAAATAGCTCACTACAAGGGTGTTTTTGATAAAGACTTGGCTTATGTGTTACAGCAGGCTGCCCATGCAGGTATTCCGATGCCAATCGCTGCATTGTCGATGAGGTTGCGGGAAGTAATGCCGAACTCGAACTCGGTTGGGGACTTGTTCGCTGTATGGCGTGAGATTTTAAAAAGAGAAACTGATCATGACTCAACTTAGTATTGGGGCCAATTCCCTGGCGTGGGTCATCGGCGTACCGCAAATGATGAATAACTTAATCTCTGCGGGTTCAATTCCCCGCTCCTTGGGGCGTAGGCTGGCTGAAAGCCAGCGGATTGAAGAGCGCAGAGTGAGAAAAGTGGATATGGATGAATTATTGTCAATATCAGATATTGTTTCAATCCATATTCCACTTAACGAAAGCACCAGGCACCTAATAAATAAAGAATTGATTTCCAGAATGAATGATAATGTTGTCGTCATTAATACTTCGAGGGGGCCGATTATTGCGCAAGATGCCTTAATTGATGCTTTGAAAAGCAGGAAAATTTTAGCCGCTGGCCTGGATGTGTTTGAATCGGAACCGATAGACTGTATAAATGAAGAAATTCTGAAGCTAAATAATGTAGTTCTAACATCGCATGTTGCTGGTCATTCACTAGAATCCTTTGCAGATTTACACAGGAAGTTTGCCGAGACGGCATGCAAGGTCTTGGAAGGTGAATTTCCGGCGAACATTGTAAATAGAGAGTTAATAACAAAATAAACCTTAAGATAATTCTTCTCGAGCAATTCCGCCTTCCGAGTTGCAGCTCATGAGTGACAAGGTTCGCCTAGTTGTGGACAAGTTTGCAGTCAACTTCGATGCAAATTTGGCCAAGGAAATGTTTGCGCAGGTGGAGGCAATGCGCAAGAAAAAGTAAGTATCGGGAAATGGCGGTACCGGATCGGGGCGAGCTGCCGCATTCGCATCAGGTCCTGGCACTGGTGGTATTCAGCCTGTTTGAGATGAACTTCAGCGGCGTTCGGGAAAGCTTACCGGACCGGAACGCATTCACTTCCAATATTTTTACCGCTTTCTGGAAATAGTATTATGCAACTAGGTTTATCGACGTACGCTTACACATGGGCCTTTGGCGTACCGGGAAAAGTTCCGGAAACGCCGATGACTTTGAGCGACCTTGTGTCGCAGGCGCATGCATACGACCTGCCTGTGGTGCAGATCGCGGACAACTGCCCGTTGCATGTTCTTTCCCAGGAAGAACTCCATGATCTTCGCCGCACTGCGACCCTCCTTGGTGTACGCCTCGAAGTGGGTATGCGTGGACTAATCGCGGATAGTGTCCAAGACTATCTGGACATTGCAAAGCAGCTCGGTTCGCCTGTGCTGCGTCTGGTCGTCGATGGCCCGGGCTACGAACCGGACATCGACGAGGTAATCCGCGTAGTTCGGTCTCTTGTGCCACGGTTGAAAAAGCTCGGAATCCGTCTTGCAATCGAGAATCATGACCGATTCCTGAGCACGGATTTCGTCCGCATGGTGACCGAGACCGATCCCGAGTGGGTCGGCATTTGTCTTGATTCGGTCAACAGCATGGGCGCCGGTGAAGGTGTCGCGGAGGTTGTTCGGACGCTGGCGCCGCACACGATCAATCTGCACATCAAAGAGTTCACGGTGCGCCGCGTTGATCACAAGATGGGCTTCGTGGTGGAAGGACGGCCGGCCGGGCAGGGAATGCTTAGCATACCGGCGCTGGTCAGAACCATCGCGGCGCATGGCCGGTGCAGGAGCGCCATCATCGAGCTATGGACCCCGCCGCAGAACACCTTGAATGACACCATCTTGAAAGAGGCGGAATGGGTGGCTTCCAGCGTGTCCTTTTTAAAGGAATCTAATTTGTTCGATTGACCGTCGGAGGTTGATCATTAGCCGTATTCGTATTCAATTCTCAGTTAGGAAAATGATATGCATAAAATTGCTTTGTTCGGGGCCGGCGGGAAAATGGGCATGCGCCTGGCGCACAACCTGCGCAGGTCGTCCTATGAAACCAGCTATCATGAAGTAAGCCCAGCAGGAATTTCCCGGATGTCGGACGCCGGGCTGGCTTTGTCACGGCCCGAAGACAGCGTACGAGATGCAGACGTGGTGATATTCGCCGTGCCTGACGTCGCGCTCGCCAAGGTGACCAGCGAATACGTTCCGCAAATGAAGAGCGGGTCAATGGTCATGATCCTCGATCCGGCGGCTCCGCTTGCCGGAAAGATTCACGCGCGTCCGGACCTGAGCTACTTCATCACCCACCCCGCGCATCCATCAATCTTCTATTGGGGCCCTACGGCGGAAGAGCAAAAAGATCACTTTGGCGGCGTTGCCGCTAAACAAGCCATCGTCTGTGCGCTGGTGCAAGGTCCCGAAGCTCATTATGCCCTGGGTGAAGCGCTGGCAAGCACGTTCTATGGTCCCGTTTGCAAGGCACATAGAATCACCGCGGAACAGATGGGCTTGCTCGAACCGGCACTCGTAGAGGTGCTTTCAGCGACTTGCATTTATGTCATTCGACAAGGCCTTGATGAGGTCATCAAGAGGGGTGTTCCCGCCGAGGCGGCTCGAGACTTCTTGCTCGGACACTTGCGAATTCAGCTGGCTGTGCTGTTCGACGAGTTGCCCGGCGCCGTGTTCTCCGACGCGGCGAACAAGGCATTACAGCGCGGACTCAAAGAGTTCATAAAGGATGATTGGCGGAAGATCTTCGAGCCCGAGAATGTCAAAGATCAGATCGCCTCGATCACCTGAGCTCACCTTCCGGAACGGTCAATGATGCTTGCTGGTGGCCTATGATCCCTTATGCATTGGGTTTGGATTACGGTACTGATTCGGTAAGGGCTTTGCTCGTCAATGCCTTGAGCGGCGAAGAAGTCGCCAGCGCGGTCGTCTATTATCCGCGCTGGGCCAAAGGACTCTTTTGCGTGGCCGAAAAAAACCAGTTTCGCCAACACCCGCTGGACTACACGGAAAGCCTCGTCGAGGCGGTGCAGCGCCTATGGGAAAAAGCGCCCGCAGGTACCGCCCGACAGGTGATCGGGATGAGCTTCGATACAACGGGGTCCACGCCGATCTGCCTCGACCAGGATGGCGTGGCCTTGTCCCTGCTGCCCGAGTTTTCGGACAATCCGAACGCCATGTTTGTCTTGTGGAAAGACCATACCGCGGTCAAGGAAGCACGAGAGATCACCGCTGGGGCCAGGGCGGCATCGGAGAACTATCTGAAATTCGAAGGGGGAATTTATTCTTCCGAATGGTATTGGGCAAAAGCCTTGCATGTCTTACGCGCCGACCCGGCTGTCGCTCGGGTGGCGCACGTCTGGGTCGAGCATTGTGATTGGATTTCAGCGCTAGTGACCGGCACCACCCACCCTAAGAAATTGCGCATGGGGCGCTGTGCCACGGGTCACAAGCTGATGTGGCACGCGAGTTGGGGAGGCTATCCGCCCGATGCATTCTTCAGCGGCATTGATTCCTTGCTGAGCGGCTTGCGCGACAGGTTGCCAATCGAGACTTTCACCTCGGATCAGCGCTGTGGGTTGCTCACCGAAGAATGGGCAGGCAAGCTGGGTTTGCCGAACGGGACGCCGGTCGGTTTCGGCGCTTTTGATTGCCACATGGGCGCGGTGGCCGCCAACGTCAAGCCGGGTGTCTTGACCAAAATCATGGGTACCTCCACCTGCGACATCACCGTTGCGCGCTATGAAGACATCGGGGATAAATCGATCCGCGGCATTTGCGGTCAGGTCGATGGATCAGTGATGCCGGGCCTGGTGGGACTGGAAGCGGGGCAATCGGCATTTGGCGACTTGTATGCGTGGTTTCGCAATCTCATAAACTGGCCCGTTGCCAGTCTATTGCAAGGTACCGCATTGGTGGATGAGCACACCAAACAAAAGCTGGCGCAAGAAATAGAAGAAAAAACCCTCGCGGCTTTAGGTGATGCGGCCGCCCAACTCAAAGTCGGCGAAGCAGGCATAACTGCACTCGACTGGGTCAACGGCAGACGTACTCCCGATGCAGATCAAACAGTCGCCATGGCAATCTCAGGTCTTAAAATGGGCAGCGAAGCGCCGCAGGTTTATCGCGCTTTAGTTGAAGCAACTGCCTTTGGCGCACGGGCCATTATTGAGCGCTTCAAGGATGAAGGTATTGCAATCGATTCAGTAGTAGTTATTGGAGGTATCTCCAAAAAATCGGATTTTGTAATGCAAGTTTGTGCAGACGTTTGGAACTGCCCTATCGACGTATTGGAAAGTGAACAAAGTTGTGCTTTAGGGGCTGCGATCTTTGCCGCGACCGTGGGCGGCATTTACGCGGACATTGCTCAAGCGCAAAAGGCTATGGCATCACCGGTCTGCAAGACCTATCGTCCAAATGTACTAGCGGCACAGGCTTACGAAGATCTCTATTCAAAGTATCAGAGCTTGGGCGGATATGTGAACGGGTGCGTGTAATGTATCGGCTCGGGCCGTGGCGGCCAACTCTCAACGTCGATTTCCATACTTTGTTGCCCAACTAAAACTCATAAACAGGTCGGTCGGAATCCATCGTCTTCTCGCCGTGCAGTACTGTCTGGGATTTAGACATTCCATCCTCCTTTGGAACGAAGTATGAAATCATCTTTTTTTGCTCAATCGGTTCCGGATTCCTGCATTTTCATTGCAATTGCCCTGAACGGACGTTGCTGGCGGGGAAGAATGGCCGGGAAAAGTGTAGCATAGCGTTTTTGCCGTTCCACCCCGGCTTGCCTGTAAGCCAGACATGAGAATTTGCCACTGATGGCCTTGCCTTACGAACTGCTGATCGGTCTGCGTTATACGCGTGCCAAACGACGAAATCATTTCATCTCCTTCATTTCGATGATTTCGATGCTTGGCATTGCGCTCGGCGTGGCTGCGCTGATCGTCGTGCTTTCCGTGATGAACGGTTTCCAGACCGAGTTACGCAGCCGCATCCTGGCCGTGGTATCGCACGTCCAGATTACCGGTGCCAGCGGCGAGATGGCCGAGTGGCAGGGGGTGGCGGAACAGGCGGCCAAACAACCGGGCGTGCTGGCGGCGGCGCCTTTCGTGCAGGCGCAGGGCATGCTTTCCTTCGGGCAGTCGGTGCGTGGCACATTGGTGCGCGGCATTCTGCCGGACTTTGAGGACAAGGTCGTCGACTTCCGCTCGCACATGAAGGAAGGCCGGCTCGAAACACTGGTGCCGGATTCGTTCAACATTGTGCTGGGCAGCGAACTGGCACGTGCGCTCGGCGTTTTCGTCGGCGACAAGGTGACCGTCATTGCGCCGCAGGGCGTTGTCACTCCCGCCGGCGTGGTGCCGCGCCTGAAGACCTTTACTGTCACTGGCCTGTTCGAGGTCGGCATGTTTGAGTACGACAGCGGGCTGGCGCTGATCCGCATGGAAGACGCGCAGCGCCTGTACCGCATGGACGATCGCGTTTCCGGTGTCCGCCTCAAGCTCGACGATCTGTTCAAGGCGCCGGCGATTGCCCGGCAACTGGCCAACAGCCTGAATACGGCGGCCTACATCAGCGACTGGACGCGCAGCCATGCCAATTTCTTCCGCGCCGTGCAGATCGAAAAGAACATGATGTTCATCATCCTCTCGCTGATCGTCGCCGTGGCCGCATTCAACATCGTGTCGACGCTGGTCATGGCGGTAACCGACAAGCAGGCCGACATTGCCATCCTGCGCACGCTCGGCGCCAGTCCCGGCAGCGTGATGGCCATCTTTATGGTGCAGGGTGCGCTGATCGGTTTCATCGGCCTTGGCCTCGGTATTGCCGGGGGCGTAACGCTGGCGCTCAACGTCGATGTGGTCGTGCCCTTCATCGAGCGCCTGCTCGGCACGCAGTTCATGTCCAAGGAGGTGTATTACATCTCCAACCTGCCGTCCGAATTGCAGTGGAAGGACGTCAGCACCATCACCGGGTTGTCCTTTGTATTGTCACTGGTGGCGACGATCTATCCGAGTTGGCGCGCGTCGCGCGTCAATCCGGCGGAGGCCTTGCGCTATGAGTGATGCCCGTCAGATCGTGTTGGCCTGCCAGGGGCTGAAAAAGATTTACCGGCAGGGTACGGGCGAGGGCGCCGAAGTGCCCGTCCTGCTTGGTGTCGATCTGGAAATCGTGGCCGGTGAGCGGGTCGCCGTGGTCGGTGCCTCCGGTTCGGGCAAGAGCACCCTGCTGCATCTGCTCGGCGGGCTGGACGCCGCAACGGCAGGCAAGATCCAGTTGATGGGGCGCGATCTGTCCGAGATCAGCGACGCCGAACGCGGCACCCTGCGCAACCGTCATCTCGGTTTCGTCTACCAGTTCCATCATCTGCTGCCCGAATTCACGGCGCTGGAAAACGTCGCCATGCCGCTATTCATCCGGCGCATGCCCAAAGCCGAAGCGGAAGAGCGGGCGGCGGTGGTGCTCGGCGAAGTCGGGCTGTCGCACCGGCTCGACCACACGCCTTCGGAACTTTCCGGAGGCGAGCGCCAGCGGGCGGCAATTGCCCGCGCACTGGTGACCGAACCGGCCTGCGTGCTGGCCGACGAGCCGACCGGCAACCTCGACCGGCAAACGGCCGAGGGCGTGTTCGAACTGATGCTGGCGCTCAATCGCTCGCGGCAGACGAGTTTTATCATCGTCACGCACGATCCCGGACTGGCCGGGCGGGCCGACCGGATACTGACGCTGCGCGACGGGTCGTTCCTGTAACGCATCGATCTAGCGTCAGGGGCGAAACATACCGTCACCGGAATAGAGGTCTGACGCCGTCTGGCCGTGGCTGCTATCCGGCAAATCAAGACCGCAAGGTGTCGGGCAAATCCGGCTAAGCAATCCTGGGCAGAAGATTGGAGAATTCGTTCAGGAAGCGTGTGATGAAATCGTACTCGTCCGCAGGTACGACAAAGCCCGGTTTGCGGCAGTAATCGCTGGCAATGACGCCACGTCGCTGCAACAGGGTTTTCTCCACCTGAATGATGTACTCGGCGCGGCTCATCCAGCGCTTGATGTAGGGCAGGAGTTTCGCGTGCAACGTGCGGGCGCCTTCACGATCCTCGCTTTGCCACAGTCGGTAGATTTCGGCATAGATTTCCCCGAACGAGCAACCGGGCATGACACCTTTTCCTCCAACCGCGAGCATGTCGATCATGTACAGTCCGGCATAGCCATTGAGCACGACGGCGTCAGGGACTAATTTCAAAAAGTCGCTGGTGTAGTCCACCGGCGGATTGCATTCGATTTTGAAAATGGCGTGGGGATAGTGTGCGGCAATATCGGCCATTTTCTCCGGGGTAATCGGTAGTCCGGTTTCGCTCGGCGCGTACTGCACGAACACCGGAATCGTTACCGCGTCCAGTACCGAAAATACGTGTTCCAGAACTTGCTCAGTACCGGGTTGCAGGAAGAAAGGCGGCAACAGCATCAAGGCATCGACTCCGAAGTCCTGATAGCTGCGCGCACGGCGCACCGCCAGTTCGGTGGCGTGATCGGTCACCGAGAGTACGCGATACAAGCCGCTGCCTTCCAGGCCGCCGATAAAGCGATTGGCCAGTTGCTCCTTCTCCAGATCGCTCAACTTGTGGAACTCACTGGCGATGCCAAATAGAGTCGCACCGTTAATCCCGCTACCGGCCATGAAGTTCAGGACGCGATCAAAACTGATGTAATCGATTCGGCCATCGTCGGTAAAAGGCATGGCGACAATGGCGTTCACGCCGTGGATCGCATTCGTGCTTATTGTTCTGCCCATTCTCATTCCTTCTCTCATATAAGCATCGCCCCATCGGCGGCGGATGCGGCACGGTCACGGTACAGGTCCAGGAAGCCCCGCGGGAACTCCTTCTCGACCGGTTTCCAGACGGCACGGCGCGCGGCCAGTACGGCCTCGTCGACCCGTAATTCGAGTTTTCGTCCGGCAATATCGAGCAGGATTTCGTCACCGTCCTCGACCAGAGCGATCAGGCCGCCTTCATAGGCTTCCGGCGAGATGTGGCCGACGAACAGTCCGCGGTTCGATCCGGAAAACCGCCCGTCGGTAATCAGGGCACAGGTTTGGGACAAGCCCATGCCTTCCAGTACTTTCATCGGGCGGAACATTTCAGGCATGCCCGGCCCGCCCTTCGGGCCTTCGTAGCGCAGCACCAGCATCGATCCGGGAGTCACGCTGCCGGCCAGAATGGCTGTGACGGCTTCGTCTTCGGAATTGAATACGCGGGCCTTGCCGCAGAAGTGGAACAGGTGCTCGGGCACCGCCGCCGGTTTGATCACGCCACCCAGCGGGGCCAGATTGCCCTGCAGTACCGCCAGTCCGGCTTCGCTACTGACCGGGTTATGCAGACTGCGAATTACTTCGGGGCGGGGGGTGACGGGGCTGTCCTGCCATAGCGTGGCCTTGGTCTGCCCGGTAACGGTCAGGGCTTCGCCGTGCAGCAAGGGGGCCAGCGCTTTTTCCACGGCGGCAATGCCGCCAGCTTCATAGAAGTCGATCATGTCGTATTCGGACGCGGGATAAAGCGCAGCCAGCAGCGGTATCTGCCGACTGAGCCGGTCGAATTCGGCCAGCGGCAATTTACCCAGCCCGGCTTCGCGGTGAATGGCCTGCAGATGCATCACGGCGTTGGTCGAACCGCCGGTGGCCAGCAGCAGACAGATGGCGTTGTGGAATGCCGCGCGGCTCATGATCTGGCGGGCGCTGATGCCCTGTCTGACCAGTTCGACGATCTGGCGACCACTGGCCTCGGCGACCTGCAGGCGCTGGGTCGAGACTGCCGGAACCATGGCTGAAGCGGGCAGGCTCATGCCCAATACTTCGGCCAGCGCACACAGGGTATTGGCGGTGCCGTACATGGTGCAGGAGCCGGGGCCTGGCTCGGCAATGTCTTCGATATGCCGGAATTC
>CAIVZW010000642.1 GCA_903910495.1 uncultured beta proteobacterium | reverse complement strand
CTGCACCGCGGCAACGTCCGCGTGGACGTAATCTATCAGTTGCTACCGGTTCGGCTCTCCGCGCTGCTCGACTGGTTGTCGCTGGTGGCACTGGGTGTCTTCATGGTCTTCCTGACCTACTACGCGTCATTCGTCGCGGAGACGTCGTGGCTCCAGAATTCAGCGGCCAATACCCCCCTGGCGACGCCGCTGTGGATTCCGCAGGGCCTGTGGGTTCTGGGGCTGGTGTGGATGTGCCTGGTCCTGGCTCTCATGCTCATTCGCGCTTCGTTCGCGCTGGTCACGGGCGATATTGACGCGGTAAAGGCCTTGTGCGGCGTGCGCACCTCCGAAGAGGAGGCCAAAGAAGAAGCCATTTCCGGCGAACGCATGGTCAGGGGAGAAGCTGCATGATTGCCACCACCATGATCCTGCTGCTGGTCCTGATCGGATTGAGCATTCCTGTCGGCGCGGCGCTTGGCGTGCTCGGCCTGCTGCTCGACCCGCTGTTTTCCATGCTGCCCCTGTCCCGGGCCATGGGCGAATTGTCCTGGAGCACCAGCAACGAATTTCTGCTGGTCGCCATTCCCCTGTTCATCCTGCTCGGCGAAGTTCTGCTGCGTGCCGGCTTCGCCGAACGCATGTACGGTGCCATGAGCCTGTGGCTGTCGTGGCTGCCGGGCGGGCTGATGCATGCCAACATCGGCGCCTGTACGCTGTTTGCCGCGACCTCGGGCTCGAGCGTGGCCACCGCCGCAACGGTAGGCACAGTGGCCCTTCCGCAGATCAAGCGTTACGGCTACAACGAACCCTTGTTCCTCGGCAGCATTGCTGCTGGCGGCACTCTGGGCATCCTGATTCCGCCGTCGATCAACCTGGTGATTTACGGGGTTCTCACCAACTCGTCGGTTCCCCAACTCTACCTGGCAGGCTTCATTCCCGGCTTCATGCTGGCCGCGCTGTTCATGCTGATCGTCATCATCGCCTGCCTGATCAAGCCCGAATGGGGAGGGCAGAGAATTCACGCCACCTGGGGCCAGCGCTTCGTCAGCCTCAAGCACCTCTTGCCGCCCTTCGGTATTTTTCTGATGGTGGTGGGGTCGATCTACGCCGGCTTGGCGACGCCGACCGAGGCCGCCGCGCTCGGCGTTTTCGGCGCGCTGATTCTGGCCGCGGTATTCGGGCGCCTGTCGCTGTCCATGCTGCGCGAAGCGGTTGAAGGCACCATGCGGTCGACGGCGATGATCATGCTGATCGTCGTCGCTGCGGGCTTCCTGAATTTCGTGATGGCTGCCACCGGAATCACGACCGTGCTGATGGATTCGGTCAGCGGCCTCGGCCTCTCGCCAGGCTGGATGCTGCTGGCGGTGATCATTTTTTACGTCATTCTCGGCTGCTTCATGGAAACGCTGTCGATGATGATCGTCACCATTCCGATTGTCGCGCCGATCATGTTCAAGCTCGGTTTCGACCCGGTCTGGCTGGGCATCGTCATCGTCGTCCTGGTTGAAACGGCATTGATCACCCCGCCGGTCGGCATGAATCTCTTCGTCGTGCAAAGTCTGCGCAAGAGCGGATCAATGAATGCCGTCATTATCGGCAGTCAGCCCTTTGTCCTGGCCTTGTTCGTGATGCTTGCACTGCTGGCCTTCTTCCCCGAACTGGCCTTGTGGCTGCCGCATGTTTTTGGCGGTTACTGACGTATCGTCTTTTTCTCATCTATCGGAATGCCATGAAACTATCATTCAAAGTCGAAGCCGGTGGGCGCCTGCTCAGTGTCGATATCGACACCTTCATCGTCGCCGGCTGGGCCGGCCGCGACATTGCCGCGATCGAGCACCATATCGAAGAACTCGCCGCCGTGGGCGTGCCGCGCCCGAGCGCCGTTCCGCTCTACTACCGCGTCGCTGAAAACCAGCTCAGCCAGGCTTCGCGCATCCAGGTCGTCGGGCCCGATTCGTCGGGCGAAGTTGAAACCCTGGTGTTCATGGCCGAAGGCGAAATGTACGTCGGCCTGACCTCGGATCATACCGATCGCAAGCAGGAGACGAAAAGCGTCGCGCTCGCCAAGCAGCTTTGCGCAAAACCCGTCGGGACGAGCGTATGGCGTTTTGCCGATGTCGCCGATCATTGGGATGAACTGGTAATCCGCTCGTTCATTCAGGAGAATGGGCGCGAGGTGCTCTATCAGGAAGGTGCGCTGAGCGCGCTGCGCCTGCCGGCCGAACTGATCGCCGGCTACACTGCCGGCGGCGCCCTGCCACCGGGAGCCGCCATGAGCTGCGGCACGGTCGGCGCCATCGGCGGTATCCGGCCATCATTGAGCTTCAGCATGGAGTTGTTCGACCCGCGCAGCAAACGCAGTTTGCGTCACCAATACACTATCGACGTTCTTCCCGAGATCGCCTGAGACGCCGCCTGGCTGATCATATTTACAGATGGAGCCGCCTCGCTGCGGATAAATGCCAATGCAATCGATGACAACGATTACTCAGCACGCGGCAACGCTGCGTGAAGGACGAGT
>CAIVZW010000641.1 GCA_903910495.1 uncultured beta proteobacterium | reverse complement strand
CTGCCTGGCGTCGGCAATCGCGTCGTTGTAGCCGGGTATGGTGTTGACCCCGGCAGCAATGGCCAGCTTCTTCGACTCGATCTTGTCGCCCATCGCGGCAACCGAGTAGTGCTTTGGACCGATGAAGATGATGCCATTTTCTTCCAGCCGCCGGGAGAATTCCTGATTCTCCGAAAGGAAGCCGTAACCCGGATGAACAGCCTCGGCTCCGGTTTGTTTGCAGGCGGCGATGATCTTGTCTATCGCCAGATAGGAGTCCTTCGACGCGGCCGGGCCGATGCAGACGGCTTCGTCCGCGCTCAGAACATGCAGTGAATCCCGGTCCGCTTCGGAATAAACGGCGACGGTAGCAATGCCCATGCGGCGCGCGGTCTTGATCACGCGACAGGCGATCTCGCCACGGTTGGCAATCAGAATTTTCTTGAACATAAATAAACCCTTTCACCACCAAGACACCAAGAACAACAAATATATTTGTTTCGGTTTTTCTTCTCTTGGTGTTGCTTGGTGTCCTTGGTGTCTTGGTGGTTAGCTTTTCTTTCCCTACAACGGAATGTTGCCGTGCTTGCGCCACGGATTCTCCAGCTTCTTGTCGCGCAACATGGCCAGCGAACGGCAGATGCGCTTGCGCGTTTCGTTCGGCATGATGACATCGTCAATGAAGCCCCTTGCTCCGGCGACAAAGGGGTTGGCAAACTTGGCCTTGTATTCGGCTTCACGCTGCGCCAGTCTGGCCGGATCGCCTTTCTCCTCGCGGAAGATGATTTCGACTGCGCCCTTGGGCCCCATGACGGCTATTTCGGCCGATGGCCAGGCGAGATTGACATCACCGCGCAGATGTTTGGAGGACATCACGTCGTACGCGCCGCCATAGGCCTTGCGCGTGATCAGGGTAACCTTCGGCACCGTGCATTCGGCATAGGCATATAGCAGCTTGGCACCGTGCTTGATGATGCCGCCGTACTCCTGTGCCGTGCCGGGCATGAAACCGGGGACGTCGACGAAAGTCACGACCGGGATGTTGAATGCATCGCAAAAGCGGACAAAACGCGCAGCCTTGGTCGAGCTCTTGATGTCCAGGCAACCGGCCATGACCAGCGGCTGATTGGCCACGAAGCCGACCGGCGAACCATCCATGCGCCCGAAACCGATAACGATGTTTTTCGCATAGTCCGGCTGCAGCTCGAAGAAATCACCGTCATCGACCGTCTTGAGAATCAGCTCCTTGATGTCGTATGGCTTGTTTGCAGCATCCGGCACCAGAGTGTCGAGTGAGTAGTCGAGTCGGTCTGCCGGATCCTGTGCGGGCCATACGGGAGGCTTTTCGCGGTTATTGGCCGGCAGGAAACCGATAAAACGGCGCATGATCAGCAGTGCCTCAACGTCATTTTCGAACGCCAGATCGGCAACGCCGGAGCGGCTGGTGTGACTTATTGCACCGCCCAGTTCTTCGGCGCTGACATCTTCGTGGGTCACGGTCTTGACGACTTCCGGACCGGTGACAAACATGTACGAGGAATCCTTGACCATGAAAATGAAATCGGTCATCGCCGGGCTATACACCGCGCCACCGGCGCAGGGGCCCATGATCAGCGAGATCTGGGGGATGACGCCGGACGCCAGTACATTGCGCTGAAAGACATCCGCATAACCGCCGAGCGAGGCGACGCCCTCCTGGATACGCGCACCGCCAGAGTCGTTAAGGCCGATCAGCGGCGCGCCGACCTTCATGGCGTGATCCATCAGCTTGCAGATTTTCTCGGCGTGCGCTTCCGACAGCGAGCCGCCGAAAACAGTAAAGTCCTGCGAGAAAACGAACATCAGGCGGCCATTGATCGTGCCGTAGCCGGTGACCACGCCATCGCCCGGGACGGACTGCTCGGCCATGCCGAAATCGGTACACCGGTGTTCCTTGAACATGTCCCACTCTTCAAAGGAACCGGCGTCGAGCAAGAGTTCAATGCGCTCGCGTGCGGTGAGTTTACCTTTGGCGTGCTGACTGTCAATGCGCTTCTGGCCACCACCTAGGTAGGCCGCGTCGCGCTTTTCGGCGAGTTGGCGAATGATGTCGTGCATAGTCTTATCTCCCTGATGACCGAAGGGATAAGACTGCCAGAACGCCGTGCAGTTCCAGCCGATTACACTTTTAGGTAGGCAAGCAGCTTCTTGGCTGCCGCTCCCGGCGTAATCAAGCCTTTGGCGACATTTTGTGAGAGAACGGGCAAAGTGGCATGGATGCTCGGATGGTTACGGAAGTGTTGATGCAGACCGGATTCGATCATGTTCCACATCCAGGCGAGCGCCTGCTTTTTCCGCTTTTCTTCAAACTCGCCACTGCCGGTCATGGCGGCCCGATAACGTTCGATTTCTGCCCAGAAATCGGCCATGCCTTCCTTCTTCAGGGCGCTGACCCCAATGACCGGCGGGCGCCAGTTCGGCGAGGCCGGACGCAACATGTGCAAGGCCTGCTTCCACTGAGCGCGTGCAATAGCCGCTGCCTTGGGGTCAATATCGATCTTGTTGATGGCCACCAGATCGGCGATTTCTACAATGCCCTTCTTGATCGCCTGCAGATCGTCGCCCGCATTGGGCAGTTGCAGCAGGACGAACATATCGACCATACCGGCGACGGTCGTTTCGCTCTGGCCGACACCGACCGTTTCAACGAGGATGACGTCGTACCCTGCGGCCTCGCAAGCCAGCATGGCTTCCCGGGTTTTTTCTGCGACTCCGCCAAGCGACCCGGCCGAAGGGCTTGGGCGAATAAACGCCTGTTCGCGCTGGCACAACAACTCCATGCGCGTTTTGTCGCCGAGGATCGATCCGCCTGAAACCGAAGAAGATGGATCAACGGCCAGCACGGCAAGGTGATGTCCTGCTTCGATCAGCCAGATGCCAAGGGCTTCGATGAAGGTGGATTTTCCGGCACCAGGAACACCCGAAATCCCGACACGGATCGCCTGACCGGTATGGGGCAACAGGGCAGCCAGCACTTTTTGTGCGCGTTGCTGATGATCGTTCCGAGTCGATTCGATCAGCGTAATGGTTTTTGCCAGCGCACGCCGCTGGCCGGCCAGTACGTTGTCGACCAGTTGCTGGTCGACAAGCGACAACGCGTCAGCGGACGTGGTATTCGCCGGCATGGAGACAGTTCGGCCGGTAGCGTGCTTTACTTGCAGTGCGCCTTGCGGATTTCTTCCAGGACTTTCCTGGCCGAATCCTCGATCCGCGTACCCGGGCCAAAAACGGCCTTGGCGCCACCAGCGAACAGTGCATCGTAGTCCTGCGCCGGGATGACGCCGCCGGCAAAGACGATGATGTCGTCGGCGCCTTGATCCTTCAGTGCCTGAACGAGTTGCGGAACCAGCGTTTTGTGGCCGGCGGCCAGCGAAGAGCAGCCAATGGCGTGTACATCGTTTTCAATCGCCAGACGGGCCGCCTCTTCCGGAGTCTGGAAAAGCGGACCGACGTCAATGTCGAAACCGAGGTCGGCAAACGATGTTGCAACCACCTTTGCGCCACGATCATGTCCGTCCTGACCCAGCTTGGCAATCATCACGCGCGGACGGCGACCTTGTTCTG
>CAIVZW010000640.1 GCA_903910495.1 uncultured beta proteobacterium | reverse complement strand
GCCAAGCAGGCCGAACTGGCGGTGACGGGCGCCTTCAAGTCCATGGAAGACGCACTCACCCAGTTCGTGATGACCGGCAAGCTCGACTTCAATAGTCTGGCCAATTCCATCATCAGCGATCTGATCCGCATCCAGATCCAGCGTGCGATCACCTTGCCGTTGGCGAATGCGGCATCGAGCTGGCTCGGTGGTCTGTTCGGAGGGGAGGCCAATTCCATTTCTACAGGGGCCGCCGACCTGCCGCAGGCCATGGCCAACATCGCACACAGCGGCGGCCTGCTTGGCACCGATGGCCTGCCATCTCGGCAGGTCGATGGCCGCCTGTTCGCCGGAGCGCGACGGTTTCACACCGGTTGGTACTCTGAATCTTCCGTCGAGGTACTCCAGGAAGGTGCTGCACATGCCGCCTACGAAATACTGACGACCGGAACTCCGACAAATTGGGTGAACAGATGGTGACATGCCACATTGTATCGTGACTGTCTGTCCCGGACTCGCCGTTGCCGGAAGCGGGAAATCCCTAGTGGTGACGGTTGCCGCTATGGTGCGAAGCGCCGCCCGGTTTTCCCGATCCGGCGCGCTGTCCAGTTGCCGCCTTGGGCGAGTTCCCGCGCGCTGCGCCACTCCCTGAACGACCCGCTGGCGAACGCTGCCCGCCCCGTGTCCCGGCCGAGCGCATCAGGATCGGTTCGGCGCGGATACCGGGGTCAGGCTCGTAACCCGGATAGGCGACGACTTCAATCTGTTTCTTGAGCAGGCGCTCGATGTCGTGCAACAGCTTGTGTTCATCGACGCAGACGAGCGAAACCGCAGCGCCCTCGGTGCCCGCGCGGCCGGTACGGCCAATGCGATGCACGTAGTCTTCGGCCACGTTAGGCAACTCGAAGTTGACGACATGCGGCAACTCGTTGATGTCGATGCCGCGTGCGGCAATATCGGTGGCGACCAGCACGTGCAGTTTGCCGTTCTTGAAATTGGCCAGTGCCCGCGTGCGGGCATTCTGGCTCTTGTTGCCGTGAATGGCGTCGGCCTCGATGCCGGCCTTGAGCAGTTTGTCCGTTAGCCCGTTGGCACCCCATTTGGTGCGCGTGAATACCAGCACCTGGTACCAGCCCTTGTCACGGATCAGTTCAACCAGCAGATCGCGCTTGCGCTCACGGTCGACCTTGTAAACATACTGCTTGACGAGATCGGGCGGGGAATTGCGACGCTCCGACTCGACATACTCGGGGTCAATCAGAAAGGTGCTGGCCAGGGTGCGGATTTCATCCGAAAAGGTTGCAGAAAAGAGCAGATTCTGGCGCTTCTTCGGGACCAGCTTGATGACGCGCTTGATGTCGTGAATGAAGCCCATGTCGAGCATGCGGTCGGCTTCATCGAGCACCAGTACCTCGACGCCTGAAAGGTCGACATTGCGCTGTTGCGCGTGATCGAGCAGTCGGCCGGGGGTGGCCACGAGGATGTCGATGCCGCTTCTGAGCGCCGAAATCTGAGGGTTCATGCCGACGCCACCAAACATGACGAGAGACTTGAACGGAAGGTGGGAGCCGTAGGCACGTACGCTTTCTTCAACCTGCGCCGCAAGCTCACGCGTTGGCGTCAGAATCAGCACCCGGATCTTGCGCGGCCCGGTCACCCGGTTTGCGGCCAGGCGATTGAGAATCGGCAGGGTAAAACCGGCGGTCTTGCCGGTGCCTGTTTGCGCGCAGGCCATCAGGTCGCGCCCGGCGAGGACGACGGGTATCGCCTGCATCTGGATCGGGGTGGGGGTTTCGTAGCCTTGATCGGCAATGGAACGAAGGATCTCGGGTACGAGACCCAGTTCGGTAAATTTCATGCGGGAGTACTCCAGGTGTTTGCCATGCGCGCGGGAAATGACTGTCAATACGCGAACCAGTCTGGGCAAACACTCAGGGATATGTGAGTCGGGCGAGGCGAGAATGCCTGGCCACATCGGACGAACGCCAAGACTGATGAATGGCGCAACGAGGAAGTGCGATAGTAGCATACTGCTGGCATGTCTTGATCATATCTGCAAGCAATCGTGTTGCAGTGAGCGTCTGGCTCTGTCGGGGAGCCTGTTTTTTGCTCGTGTATAATGCTGTTGTGCAACATTGATCCACCTTGAAGAGCGTTCCTGGAACGATTTGCCAATGGAGGGGTCTTCATGCCCGAGTCCTTACGACTGATCAAGAAATACCCGAATCGCCGACTTTACGATACCAAAACGAGTGCCTACATTACCCTCAATGATGTCAAAGGCCTTGTTCTTTCGCTTGAGAGTTTCAAGGTGGTGGACGCCAGGACCGGTGATGATCTGACGCGCACTATCCTGCTTCAGATTATCGTTGAAGAGGAAACGGCAGGCGTTCCATTATTTACCGCCGATCTGCTGGTGCAAATGATCCGCTTCCACGGTAATTCCATGCAGACGATAATGCTGGCTTTCATGGATCAGAGCAAGCAGAGGGTTGATCAGATGCAGACCCAGCCCCCCGCTTTGGTCTATGAAGATGCAGCAAAGCCAAACAGTTCCGGCCAGTAAGTCGGCCTATTCACATTATTGGAAGAATTCCCCGTGACTGCTGATTCCAGCCTGCCGCCCAAGGTCGGCTTCGTCTCCCTCGGCTGCCCGAAGGCCCTCGTCGATTCAGAACAAATCCTGACCAGGCTGCGTGCCGAGGGTTACCTCATTTCGCCTTCCTACGAGGGTGCCGATCTGGTGGTCGTCAATACCTGCGGCTTCATCGATGCCGCGGTCGAGGAGTCGCTCGACGCCATCGGCGAGGCGCTGGCCGAAAACGGCAAAGTCATCGTTACCGGCTGCCTGGGCGCCAGGGAAAGCGTCATCCGCAAGGTACATCCGCAGGTGCTGGCGATTACCGGCCCGCACGCGGCCGATGAAGTCCTGCAGCATGTCCATGCGCATTTGCCGCAGCCGCACGACCCCTTCACCAGCCTGGTCCCGCCGCAGGGCATCAAGCTGACCCCGCAGCATTTTGCCTACCTCAAGATTTCCGAAGGCTGCAACCACAGCTGCACCTTCTGCATCATCCCGTCGCTGCGCGGCCCGCTGGTCAGCCGTCCGATTGGCGACGTACTGCAGGAAGCGAAGAATCTCGTCGAGTCCGGCGTGCGCGAGTTGCTCGTCATCTCGCAGGACACCAGTGCCTACGGCGTCGACCTGAAGTACCGTACCGGCTTTTTCGCGGGGCGACCGCTCAAGACGCGCCTGAAAGAGCTTTGCGAGGCACTGGCCGAGTTCGGCATCTGGGTGCGCATGCACTATGTCTACCCTTACCCCAGTGTCGATGATCTGCTACCGCTGATGGCCGAAGGCAGGATTCTCCCTTACCTCGATGTGCCCTTCCAGCACGCCAATCCACGCATCCTCAAGGCCATGAAACGCCCGGCCAGTGCCGAGAACAATCTGGAGCGCATCAAGGCCTGGCGTGCCGTCTGCCCTGATATCACTCTGCGCAGTACCTTCATCACCGGCTTCCCCGGCGAAAGCGAAGCCGAATTTGAAGAACTGCTCGCCTTCATCGAGGAAGCACGGCTTGACCGGGTGGGCTGCTTTGCCTACTCGCCGGTCGACGGTGCAACGGCCAATGCCTTGCCTGGTGCCGTGCCGGAGGAGGTGCGTGAAGAGCGTCGCCGTCGTCTGATGGACGTCCAGGAAGACATTTCCGCTGAATTGCTTGCCGCCAGGATAGGGCGCGAGATCGAGGTGCTGGTCGATGAGGTCGATGAAGAAGGCACCGTTGCCCGTTCCTCGGCCGACGCGCCGGAGATCGATGGCCTGGTATTTATCAATGACTTTTTCGACGCCGAACCGGGCGACTTCCTGCGCGTGCGCGTGGTTGATGCCGACGAGCATGATCTCTATGCGGAGATTGCAGAAGATTAAGCACGTCGTATCGCTGTGGGCAAGTTTTTTCAGGAGTTTGAGTGTGACCCAAGTGAATCTGATCGAACAACTCGTGGCCATCGTCGGCGTCGATAGCGTATTGACGGCGGACCGCGACATGGCGCCGCATCTTGTGGATTGGCGCGGACGCTATCACGGCGCGGCGCGCTGCGTGGTACGTCCGGCGAGCACCGAACAAGTCGCGGCCGTTGTCCGCGCCTGTGCCCAGGCCGGGGTGGCGATGGTGCCGCAGGGCGGCAATACCAGCCACTGCGGAGCGTGCATTCCGGATGACAGTGGCGAGGCCGTGCTGATCAGTCTGTCGCGCATGAACAGGATCCGGGAGATCGATCCGGCCAACAACACCCTAACCGTTGACGCCGGTTGTGTGCTGCAAACTGTGCAGGACGTCGCTTTCGAGGCCGGACGGCTGTTCCCGCTGTCGCTGGCGGCCGAAGGCAGTTGCCAGATTGGCGGCAATCTCTCGACCAACGCCGGTGGCGTGCAGGTGCTGCGCTACGGCAATACGCGTGAACTCGTACTCGGACTGGAAGTGGTGCTGCCCGGCGGCGAAGTGTGGAACGGCCTGCGCGGATTGCGCAAGGACAACACCGGCTACGACCTCAAGCAGCTTTTCATTGGCGCCGAAGGCACCCTCGGCATCATCACCGCGGCGGTCCTGAAGCTCTTTCCGCTGCCGCAGGCGAGCGCTACCGCCTGGCTGGCCATCGCCTCACCACAAGCCGCAGTGGTTCTGCTGGGCCAACTGCAAAGCGCATTCGGCGCCACACTGACCGCCTGCGAACTCGTCTCCGGCATTTCGCTCGGCCTCGTGCTCAAAAACATTCCGGGCGCGCTGCCGCCCCTTTCAGCAAGCCCGTGGTACCTGCTCATCGAACTTTCGGGTGCAGGCGAAGAAAGTACGTTGCGATCTGCTCTGGAATGTTTTCTCGAACAGACGCTGGAAAACGGCGCGATCAGCGACGCCGTGCTGGCCCAAAGCGGCGAACAGGCCAAACGTCTGTGGGCGCTGCGCGAGAACATCAGTGAGGCGCAGAAAATAGAGGGTTTCAGCATCAAGCACGATATTTCGCTGCCGATCACGCGCATCGGCGAGTTCGTCGAGCGCGCCGATGCCGCGCTCAGGCAGGCTTTCCCGGGAATCCGCATCGTCACCTTCGGCCATGTCGGCGACGGCAACCTGCACTACAACCAGTCCAGGCCCATAGCCGGGGAGAACGCCGCTTTCATTGCCTCGCAGCCACAGGTCAATGAAATCGTTCACGACATCGTGCATCAACTCGGCGGCAGCATCAGCGCCGAACATGGCATCGGGCAGCTCAAGCGCGAAGAAATCCTGCGTTACAAGAGTCCTCTGGAAATGGAAATGATGCGTACCGTCAAGCGGGCGTTCGATCCGCAGGGGTTGATGAACCCCGGCAAGGTGCTCTGACCGCGTCGGTCTGCCGGCGAACGAGTGAAGCTTCAGCGACCCGAAGACGACCTCGACTAAACCCCGGATTCGCTGGCTTGGGCCGGCTTCAACCGAACCGTGGCCCAGAAAGTACTGCCGCGTCCTTCTTGGCTCACCATGCCGACATCACCGCCCATCAGCTTGGCGAGTCGCTTCGAGATAATCAGGCCAAGACCCGAACCACCGTACTTGCGGGTCATGGAGCCATCCACCTGAGTGAACGCCTGAAACAGCATGGCTTGCTGTTCGGGGCTGATGCCGATGCCCTGATCCTC
>CAIVZW010000639.1 GCA_903910495.1 uncultured beta proteobacterium | reverse complement strand
TTCGTTGTACGCCTCGTCAAGAACCACCACGACATCGTTTGGCACCGCCTGCAAAAAGGCCTTGAGCTGCGGGTACGGCAGGAAGGTTCCGGTCGGGTTGTTCGGGTTGGCAATCCAGATCAGGCGCGTATCCGGACGCACAGCACTCCGCATGGCCTCAAGATCATGGCCATAATCCCTGGCCGCTACGGAAATCAATTCGGCGCCTGCCGAGAGCGAGGCCAGGGGGTAAACCGCAAACGCATGCTGCGAGAAAATGGTCGAACGCCCCGGAGACAGAAAAACCCGGGCAATCAGATCAAGCACATCGTTGGAACCGTTGCCGAGCACGATGTGCTCCATGCCCAGGTCGGAATGCTTGGCCAGCGCATTCTTCAGCTCGAAATCGTCCGGATAGCGTTCCAGTGTGGCGATGGCTTTCTCCATCGCTGCCTTCGCCTTCGGACTCACGCCCAGCGGGTTTTCGTTGGAAGCCAGCTTGACGATGCGCTCGACAGGAAGTCCCATTTCGCGCGCCAGTTGTGTAATCGGTTTGCCCGGCAGATAGGGCGAAATGGCGCGAACATTGGGCAATGACTGATCACAGAGGGCCATGGGCTGTCCTTGAGAAAGAGTGAAGATTGAAATCAGTAAACAGCGACAGGATAGGAGCCGAGAACCTTGAGATAGGCCGCACGACGACCCAGTTCGGCCAGTGCAGCGGCGACGGTGGGCTCATCACGATGGCCTTCGATATCGACGAAGTAGACGTATTCCCACAAGGTGTGCCGTGCCGGTCGGGATTCGAGCCGGGTCATCGACACACCGGCCTCGGAAAAAGGTGCGAGCAAAGTACACAGCGCCCCTGCCCGGTTATGCGCCGACATGATCAGCGAGGTCTTGTCGCGGCCTGAAGGCCCGGCGTCCTGACGCCCCAGAACGACAAAACGGGTCGTGTTGTTCGGCTCGTCCTCGATGCTGCTGGCCAGCTTCGGCAACTGGTAGCGTTCCGCTGCGGCTTCACCGGCAATTGCCGCGGCACCCGCTTCGGACGCCGCAAACTGGGCGGCCTGCGCATTGCTCCCCATCGAAATCCGCTGCGCATTCGGCAAGCTACGATTCAGCCATTCGTGGCATTGCGCCAGCGACTGCGCATGTGAATAGACCTTGGTGATCCGGTCGAACGAGGTTTCGTTGCTCAACAGATGCTGGTGGATACGCAACACCACCTCGCCGCAAATTTTCAGCGGGGTGTTCATCAGGAGATCAAGCGTACGACCGATCGCTCCTTCGCTCGAATTTTCGATCGGCACCACGGCATAGTCCACGTGGCACGCCTCGACTTCACGAAACACGTCATCGATAGAAATCTGCGGCACCAGCCGTGCCGCATGTCCGAAATGCTTGGTTGCCGCACTTTCCGAGAAGGTACCCAGCGGACCGAGAAAGGCTATCCCGAGGGCTTGTTCAAGCGACAGACAGGCTGACATCACTTCGCGGAAAAACCAGGTCACGCTGTCATTCGACAAGGGGCCCGGATTGATCTCCTGGATCCGGCGCAGAACTTGCGCCTCACGCTCCGGGCGATAAATGAAGCCCGCTTCGCCATGCTGCGCCTTGATCTCGCCCACCTGCTGCGCGCAGCCGGCACGACGGTTCAGAAGATCGAGCAACTGTGCATCGATACTGTCGATTTCTGTACGTACCACCGAGAGTTTCGTGTGGAGATCATTGCTCATGGTCGGTATCCGGCGCTGTGTCGGCAAACATCATTCATCAAGTCAGTTACCCGCGTATTACTCCTGATCCGGCCCCGGAACCTCTTCCGGCAGATTGCCGTTTTCCTGGTCATCTTCGGTTTCGACAACTTTTTCCAGACCGGCAAGTTTTTCGCCGGCATCGAGCGAAATCAGTGTCACCCCCTGCGTGGCGCGACCCAGCTCGCGGATTTCCCTGACCCGGGTACGGATCAGGACACCGCCGGTGGTGATCAGCATGATCTCGTCGTCATCCTGCACCAGACGGGCGGCGACAACCTTGCCGTTGCGTTCACTGGCGGCGATGGCGATCACCCCCTGCGTGCCGCGACCGGAATGGCGGAAATCGGCCAGCACGGTACGCTTGCCAAATCCGTTTTCAGTCGCTACCAGCACTGTCTCCTGATGGTTCGCTGCCACCAGCAGGGAAAGCACCTGCTGCCCCTTGCCCAGCTTCATGCCGCGCACGCCGCGTGCCGTACGCCCCATGGCGCGAACGTCTTCCTCGTCGAACCACACGGCCTTGCCGGCGTCGGAAACCAGAACGATGTCCTGCGTCCCGTTGGTGATCTCGGCACCAATCAGGAAATCGTCCTCATCGAGAGCCACCGCAATGATGCCGGCCTTGCGCGGGTTGGAGAAGTCGGAAAGTGGCGTCTTCTTGACCGTACCCTGCGAGGAGCACATGAAGATGAAACGATCTTCGGCAAACTCCTTGATCGACAGTATGGCATTGATCTTCTCGCCATCCTCAAGCGGGAACATATTGACGATCGGCTTGCCGCGACCGGTGCGCGTCCCCTGCGGCACTTCATAAACCTTGAGCCAGTAGACCCGGCCGCGATTCGAGAAACAGAGAATGTAATCGTGCGTATTGGCGATGAACAGGTGGTCAACGAAATCGTCTTCCTTGACCGCCGCCGCCTGCTTGCCACGCCCGCCACGGCGCTGGGCGCGGTAGTCGGTGAGCGGCTGTGATTTGATGTAACCGGTATGCGATAGCGTGACCACCATGTCCTGCGGCGTGATGAAGTCCTCGATACCGAGATCCTGCGTATTGAGCACGATCTCCGATCGACGCTTGTCGCCGAACTGGGCGCGAATGCCGTTCAATTCTTCAACGATAATCTCGGCAATCCGCTCCGGGCGCGCCAGAATGTCCATGAGGTCGGAGATGCGTTCGAGCAATTCGGCATAATCGGCAACGATCTTGTCGCGCTCAAGGCCGGTCAGGCGCTGCAACCGCAGTTCAAGGATCGCTTGTGCTTGCGCCTCGGACAGCAGGTAGCCGCTCTTCGACAAACCGTACTCAAGGCCAAGGCCTTCCGGGCGCGTTGCGTCGAGCGCAGCACGCTGCAACATCTCGGCCACCGCCGAGGACGTCCACAACCGCGACATCAGGCCGCGACGGGCATCGGCCGGGGTCGGCGAAGCCTTGATCAGGGTGATGATCTCATCGACATTGTCGAGCGCCACCGCCAGGCCTTCCTGGATGTGCGCTTTCTCGCGCGCCTTGCGCAACTCGAACACTGTCCGCCGGGTGATCACCTCGCGCCGGTGCGACAGGAAGCACTCCATCAACTGCTTGAGGTTAAGCAGGCGCGGCTGACCGTCGATCAAGGCCACCATGTTCATGCCGAAGGTGTCCTGCAACTGGGTCTGCTTGTACAGGCAGTTGAGCACGACTTCAGGGACTTCATTGCGCTTGAGTTCGATCACCACGCGCATCCCCGATTTATCGGATTCATCGCGCAGATCGGAAATGCCTTCGATTTTCTTTTCGTTGACCATCTCGCTGATTTTTTCAAGCAGCGTGCGCTTATTCACCTGATACGGCAGTTCGTCAACGATGATCGCCTGACGATCATTACTGCCTTTAATCTCTTCAAAGTGCGTTTTGGCGCGCATGACCACACGCCCGCGACCGGTCTGATAGCCTTCACGTACCCCGGAAACGCCGTAAATAATCGCTGCCGTCGGGAAATCGGGCGCCGGAATAATGTCGATCAGTTCATCAATCGTTATCTCCGGGTTGTTGAGCAAAGCCAGACACCCGTCAATGACTTCATTGAGATTATGTGGCGGAATATTGGTCGCCATCCCGACCGCAATACCCGAGGAGCCATTGATCAGCAGATTCGGGATGCGCGCCGGCATGATCAGAGGCTCCTGTTCCGAACCATCATAGTTCGGCCCGAAATCAACCGTCTCCTTGTCAAGGTCGGCGAGCAGTTCATGGCCGATACGCGCCATGCGCACTTCGGTATAACGCATGGCCGCTGCGCTGTCACCATCGACCGAACCAAAGTTGCCCTGCCCATCGACCAGCATGTAGCGCAGAGAAAAATTCTGCGCCATGCGCACAATGGTGTCATAGACGGCGGTGTCGCCATGCGGGTGATACTTGCCGATCACGTCACCGACGACGCGCGCTGATTTCTTGTAGGCCTTGTTCCAGTCGTTGGAAAGTTCGTGCATGGCAAACAGCACCCGACGATGCACGGGCTTGAGGCCGTCACGCGCATCCGGTAGCGCGCGGCCGACAATGACACTCATGGCGTAGTCGAGATACGAACGGCGCATCTCGTCTTCCAGGCTGATCGGTATTGTTTCTTTAGCGAATTGTTCTACGGGCTGTTCCATTTTGTATCCGGAGAGTTCCAGCAAGCACCAAACTTCGGCAGCGTTGTTATGGTCTTGACTAAACCATTGATTCTACCACGCCAACGGCACTCAACCGGTACCCGGCATTGTCCTGTCAGCGCTTTCGCATACGCAAAAGCCGCAAGCCTGTTCAAGGCAAATAATGGAAAATCGTTTTAATTCATATGGTTATTACACTTGGCTTATACACACTGTCGAAACGGCGTCGGCTCTCGACTTTTAACGGGAGCGAAAACAACAGTAACGGAAGGCTTTGCGGACCTTCATGACTCGCGCCATGAACCGGCGCAACGATACGATCTTCGGGAAATCATCCTGATCGTACTGCGCGCTGTTCTGCGCGTGGCTATTGGCGCTGGATAGCGAGAGCTTGCAGCCCCGGAATGAATCGAGGGAGATGGCCGAGTCGGCAAAAGTGCCGGCCGGATTCAAGGCTATCGCGCATCGCACAATAAAATGCACGATGCGGAAACGCTGCGAATTTCTTAGCTGAGCGCACTCGCCAGCTGCGGCACCACTTCAAAGAGATCCCCGACCAGGCCGTAATCAGCCACCTGGAAGATCGGTGCATCTTCATCCTTGTTGATGGCGACAATGACTTTCGAACCCATCATTCCGGCCAGATGCTGGATCGCCCCGGAGATACCGATGGCGAAATAGACATCCGGCGCAACAATCTTGCCGGTCTGGCCGATCTGATAGTCGTTGGACATAAAGCCGGCATCAACCGCCGCACGGCTGGCACCGAGCGCGGCATTGAGTTTATCGGCGAGCGGTTCGAGCACCTTGGTAAAGTTCTCGGCACTGCCCAAACCCCGCCCACCGGAAACGACGATCTTGGCCGCAGCGAGTTCGGGGCGCGCGGACTTGGTGAGTTCGCGGCCGGTCAGGGTGGATTGGGCGGTATCGCTGGCCGGTGCAATGCTTTCGATCGGTGCATTGTTGCCACTCTGAACGGCATCAAAAGCGGTCGAGCGCACCGTGATGACTTTGATGCGATCGGCGCTGTGTATGGTGGCCAGCGCATTACCGGCGTAGATCGGGCGAACGAAGGTGTCCGCGCTTTCGACGGCGGTGATTTCGGAAATCTGGGCGACGTCGAGCACGGCAGCGACGCGCGGCAGCAGATTCTTGCCGAAGGTGCTGGCCGGGGCGAGGATGTGGCTGTAGTCGGCGGCGTGGGCAATGACCAGTGCGGCGAGGTTCTCGGCGGTCTGGCTTTGATAATGGGCGGCATCGGCGACTTTTACGACGCTTACACCCTGGCAGCGGGCAGCTTGCTGGGCCGCGCCGTTGCAGGACGTGCCGGCAACCAGAACATGAACGTCGCCACCAATCTTCTGCGCGGCAGCGATGGTGTTGAGTGTGGCGACCCTGAGGCTCTGGTGGTCGTGTTCGGCGATAACGAGAATAGTCATGATCAGATCACCTTGGCTTCGTTTTTGAGTTTGTTGACCAGTTCAGCGACGTCGGCTACTTTGACGCCGGCCTTGCGCCTGGGCGGCTCGCTAACCTTAAGGGTGCTCAGACGTGGCGTGACATCAACGCCCAGATCAGCCGGCTTGAAGGTTTCGAGTGGCTTTTTCTTGGCTTTCATGATGTTGGGCAGCGTGGCGTAGCGTGTTTCGTTGAGGCGCAAATCAGCCGAGATGACTGCCGGCAGACTGAAAGCAAGAGTTTCGAGGCCACCGTCGATTTCGCGGGTGACGCTGGCTTTACCATCCGCGATGACGACTTTGGAAGCGTTAGTGGCTTGCGGCCAGTTCTGCAGTGCGGCAAGCATCTGGCCGGTCTGGTTGCAATCGTCGTCAATGGCTTGCTTGCCACAGATGACGAGTTGCGCTTGCTCCTTGTCGCAAATAGCCTTGAGCAGTTTTGCCACGGCCAGCGGTTGCAGTTCAACGTCGGTTTCGACCAGAATGCCGCGGTCAGCGCCAATAGCCATGGCCGAGCGGATCGTTTCCTGGCAGGCAGCGACGCCGCAACTGACGGCAATGACTTCCGTGGCGATGCCGGCTTCTCTCAGCCGAACGGCTTCTTCCATGGCGTTTTCGTCGAAGGGATTCATGCTCATCTTGAGGCTGGCAAGTTCAACACCAGAACCGTCGGATTTGACACGGATTTTGACGTTGTAATCAACTACCCGTTTGACGGGGACGATAATTTTCATGCTTTTGCTCCGCGCCGATCAGGCGCCAAAATGTTTTGGATTCATCACACGAGGCTGCCCGTTCATCAGCGGGACAAAACCCATGCGATCCAGAATATCACGTTGCAAATCTACGCCCGGGGCGATTTCTTCGAGGAGAATACCTTTGGGTGTAAGCCGGAACACGGCGCGCTCGGTGACGTAAAGCACCTCCTGACCACGCAGCAAAGACTGTGGGCCAGAGAAGGTGATCTGGACGACCTTGTCGACCACCTTGGAGATATCGCCGTGGCGTTCGATGCTCAGCTTGCCGTTGCCAACGTCCATCTTCACGCCCTTGGCTTCGAAGTTGCCGCAGAAGACGACCTTGCGGGCATTCTGGGCAATATCGATGAAGCCGCCGGGGCCGACCGTGTCGCCGCCCAGCTTGGAGGCATTGACGTTGCCTTCACGATCGAACTCGCCGAAACCGAGGAAGGTGATGTCAAGCCCCCCACCGCCGTAGAAATCGAATTGCGAAGGCGCGTCGATCATGGCGGATGCATTGCGCGCAAAGCCGAACAGCATGCCGGTGAGCAGATTGCCGCCGTAGGTGCCGTGTTCGATGGTCTGGTAGTAGCGATTGAGATCGCCGCGCGTGGAGACGATCTTGGCGACGGCATCGGGGATGCCAAAACCGTAGTTGATCACGGCGCCATCGCGCAGTTCCTCGGAGGCACGGCTGGCCGTCGCCATGCGCACACTCAGCGCCTCGGGCGCTTCAGCCGGAATCGGACCGCGGCGTTCGCTGGAAATGGTCGGGTCGTAGGCGATTTCGTAGGTCTGCATCTGGCCCGATTCGACCACCACGGCATCAACAATGGCGCCGGGAATGCGTACCGAGCGGGCCGGCAGGGTGCCCAGTTCAACCGCCGTGCGCACCTGCACGATGACCTTGCCGCCGGAGTTGTGCGCGGCTACCGCCACGGCGTAGGCATCCAGGTTGGCAGGCTCCTGATCCATGCAGATATTGCCCTGTTCATCGGCGTAGGAGCCGCGAATGATCGCCACATTGACCGGGAACGGCTTGTAGCGCAGGTATTCCTTGCCAGCGATCTCGATCACTTCGACCAGCACATCCTTGGCCGACTTGTTCATCCGGCCGCCATCCTGGCGCGGGTCGACAAAGGTGCCCAGACCGACGTGGGAAATCAGTCCGGGGCGGCCAGCGCCGATTTCACGGAAGAGCTGGGAGATGACGCCACCGGGCAGTACATAGGCCTCGATCTTTTCGTCGCGAGCCAGGGCCTGCATGGTCGGCGACCACACCCAGTGGCCGCCGATGACGCGCTTGACCATGCCTTCATGGGCAAAGCAGTTCAGGCCGCGGGTCTTCTTGTCGCCGATACCGAGGGCGTGCACGACCGTCAGGTTGCGCGGCCGGGCCGTTTCAAGAAAGCGTTTTTCAACGGCCGCGAAAATATAGTTGGCTTCGACCAGACCGCCTCCGCCGCCAATCAAGCCAACGGTGTCACCATCGCTGATCAGGGCTACGGCTTCGGCGGCCGTCATGAATTTGCTGGCTATCATTCTAGTTCTCCTTAGATGCCGCCCGGGCCATAAAGGGCTTCGCCGTCGCGCATCACGGCACCGGCAGTGACCATCCGGTGGATTTCGGACGTGCCGTCGAAAATACGGTAAATACGCGCATCACGGTACAGGCGTTCGATCGGCAATTCGGAGCAGTAGCCCATGCCGCCGAAGACCTGCACGGCACGGTCGGCCACGCGGCCCAGTGTTTCAGCGGCGTAAACCTTGACCATTGAAATTTTTGTACCGCGCGGGTCGGTTCCATTGTCGATGGCTGTGGCGGCATCAAGCATCATCCAGCGGGCAGCGTTGATTTCCATGGTGCTGTCGGCCAGCATTCCCTGGATGAACTGGAATTCGCCAATCGCCTTGCCGAACTGTTTACGCTCCTTCGCGTAGTCGGTCATCAACTTCATCAGGCGGCAGGACTTGCCAATGGCGCGGGCGCACACTTGCCCCAGACGGACGCGCCCAAGCGTGGTCAGGATCAGCCGGAAGCCATCGTTCTCCTTGCCGAGCAGGTTGATGGGTTTGAGCCGGAGATTTTCAAAAAATATTTCGCAATGACTGGTGCCGGACAAGCTCATCATCTTCTGGTCTCGGCCCATGATGAATCCCGGGGTGTCCTTGTCGACCAGGAACATGGAAATACCCTTTGCACCCTTTGACGGATCGGTGACGGCAGACACCAGAAAAAAATCGGAATACAGGGCGTCGCTGATGAAGATCTTGTTGCCGTTAAGGATCCAGCCATCACCGTCCTTGACGGCGCGGGTCTTGATGGCTGCCGCATCAGAACCGGCATTCGGTTCAGTGATACAAATCGAGCAGGTACGCTCACCAGCCGTACACGGTTTCAGATAGATCTCGACTTGCTCCGGATTACTTTCGAGCAGCATTTCATAGACGTTGCCGAAGGCGCGACGGATCAGGATGTCCTTGGCGTGGCCGAACTGTTCTTCGCACAACATGGTGTCGACAGCCGACAGGCCGCCACCACCGAATTCCTCAGGGATATTCATGGCGTAGAGGCCGTTCTCCCTTGATTTTTCGAACAGGGCGCGGGCTTTTTCAGGCGCCAGTACATGAGTTTCCTCAATCTCATCTTCAAGCGGCAGCAGTTCGGTCTGTACGAAACGGCGTACGGTTTCAATGAGCATTTTCTGTTCATAGGACAACTGCAGATCCATGTTATTTACTCCGGCAAGGTTGGTAAGTTTTGAAGAATAGGGGGTCAGGCGACGCGCCGTCCTTGTGCGCCGCTGCTATCAGGCGACAGGCTGGTCAGATAGCGGGAAAGCGGGCTGAAGGTGGCGAGTTCATCGGTGGCCTTGAGCAAGACCGGGGCAAGATCCTGGACGACTGATTCGCCCATCCGTACCGTCGGCCCGGCGATACTGATAATTCCGAAGACAAGGCCGGTCTGTGCATCGCGCACCACAGCGGCTATTGAAGTCATGCCCGGCGCCCAGCATTCGGAAACCCAGGCGTAGCCGCGCTGGCGAGTTTCCTCGACGAGGGCGAGAACGTCGCCAATCGTCTTCGGTACGCCTTCACCGCGCTGCTCCGGCAGCGTGAAACCCTGTTTGACGACATGCTCGACCGCTTCATTTTCTGGCATTGTCGCCAGCCAGGCGAGGCCGGTCGATGAGCAATAAAGTGCTGCCTCGCCGCCCATGTCCGGGTCGTAGCGCAAGCCGGCACCGGCCCCTTGCGCCTTGGCGATGAAGGGCAGGTGCCCCTGATCGACGACAGCCAGACGGACCGACTCGCCGCTCACCGTTGCCAGATGATTGAGCAGGGGTTGGGCCATCTCGATGATACCGCTACCGCCGAGTTGCTTGAAGCCGAGCGACATCAGGCGGGTGGTCAGAAGGTAACGCAGTGTTTCGCCATCCTGAACCACGTAACGAAGTTGGCTCAATTCCGCCAGCAGACGATGCGTACCGCTTTTCGGCATGCCCAGGCGATCTGCCAGCACCTGCAGTGGCAACCCCTGTGGACTCTCGGCTAGGAGTTCCAAAGCGCCAAGCGCTCGGGCCAACTGGCTTCCGGCCATATGCATACCTCTTTAATAGTAGAACACAGTTCTATATTAGAACCTAGTTCAACTATCTGTCAACGACAATGCCCATTTTTTTCTTCGGGAGGCCGTCACATGGCTTTTGCCGTGAATTGGTGCCATGGTTGATGCTTGGAAGCCTTGTGCTGCCTGAAGCCAACCTGCGCGTTTGTAGCATATTGCACAATAAAACGTACAAGGACCGGGGTGAAAGCCAGCATTCGCCAAATCGGGCGTTGCGGTTTATTTACAGCAGGCTCACGGCCTCGTTCCGGACCCACACAGCATCCAGGTTGATCTTGCTTACATAT